>CALJUK010000692.1 GCA_937975745.1 uncultured Planctomycetaceae bacterium
TTGGCTCGAACAGAAGGGGTTCGAATACGACTACTACAGCGAGTCGCAGTTTCATTTCGGCAAACTTCCGCTCGAAGAGTACGGCGTGCTGGTTCTCAGCACCCATCCCGAGTACTGGTCGGTTGCGATGTACGACCGTCTCAAGAAGTGGGTCTTCGAAGAGGGGGGCCGGCTCGTCTACCTGGGGGGCAACGGGCTGAACTGCCGCGTCGACTTCCTGGACGGTCATCGGGTGGTTTATCAGAACACGCGGTTCTCGTTCACTGAACCGCAGTTTACATCCGACGGCCGCGAGTATGAGAGCCGATTCGACAAGACGCACGAATCCGAGGCAAATTTACTGGGCGTGGCGTTCTCATTTGCGGGCATCATGACGGCGGCGCCGTACCGCGTGAACGATGCGTCGCACTGGTGCTTCGAAGGGACCGGCCTGTCTGATGGAGATCTGTTCGGGGCGGCCAGTCTTCACCGCCGAGTTCCCGGGGGAGCGTCCGGTCACGAGACGGACAAGGTGACAGCACAGTCGCCCGCGAATGTGCAACGTTTGGCCAAAGGATTGAACCCGGACAACGGTGGGGCCGAGATCGTTCACTTCGAGACACCTCATGGTGGAGGTGTGTTTTCTGTCGGTTCCATCTGTTGGCCCAGTTCGGTCTTGGTCGATCCAGCCGTCTCTTGCATTACGGAGAATGTCTTCCGCCGCTTCCTGGCGTGAGTCCACTTTGTGAGTGAGTTGAGTCCGCATCGTAGAGTTCCCACTAATCGAATCCGCTGGCATCCTGCCCTGGACACCATATGACCGACTCGACTGACGACGCTGCGATGCCACCACAACAGTCTCCCGTTGAAGCCGGTCTCCCTCCCCTGCCCGACTTCGGTGAACGATCGACTCATATTCGCTATCTCGTCCTGCTGTTTGTTGCGCTGGCGGCCGCCAGTGCGTATCTGACTCGACATTGTCTGGCTGTCGCCAACAAGTCGATGCAGGAGGAGTTGGGGATCAACAACGAGCAATTTGGCTATCTCTACAGCGCATTCTCGCTGGGATATGTCCTGTTTCAGGTGCCTGGCGGCTGGGTCGGTCAAAAGTTTGGAACGCGGCAGACGATGGCAGCCATCAGTGTCATCTGGTCCGGATTCACCATGGTGACGGCGATCGTAACCACGCTTCCGGCACTCATTCTGGCCCGTTTCGGCTTCGGCTTGGCTCAATCGGGGCTGATCCCCAACCAATCCCAGGTCGTGCGGGACTGGTTTCCGATCCGTCAGCGCGGGACAGCCAGTTCGATGGTCACCATGTCAATGTCCATCGGCGGGGTTGCCAGCATGGGGCTGACTGTCTGGTTGATGAAGTATTATCACTGGCGAACGGTCTTCCAGCTCTATTTTCTGGTCGGCATTGTCTGGTCGATCGCCTTCTATTTGATCTTTCGCTCGAAGCCCAAGGACCATCCCTGGGTCAACGATCGCGAGTTGGCTGACATCAGCGGTGGAGCCATCTCCCGTGGAAAGTCCGACGCACCACCCGAGCCGTTGAATTGGGGTGAAATCCTGGGAAGTGGCAATACCTGGTGGCTGTGCATCCAGGGAATCTGTCGCAACGTCGGGTACAACCTCTTTGTGACGTACCTGCCCGTGTTGTTGCAGGACGCGTTCGATCTGGATGTTCAGGGGGCGGGATACTTCACCACCTGGCCGCTGATTGGAGTGGTTCTGGGGGCTTTGGCTGGCGGTCGAGTCGTCGATATTGTCCTGGTCAAGACACGCAGCCATCGTCTGAGTCGGGGAGCGGTTGGATTCATCGTTCTGGCGTTGTGTGGGTTCTTCACGGCCGCTTCCGTTTGGTCG
>CALJUK010000693.1 GCA_937975745.1 uncultured Planctomycetaceae bacterium
ATCCAAGGAGATCGTATCACCCCCCGCAAGATGCGGATTGTATGACGGTTACCAACTTGCCGTCGAACGGTTCGAGAATCCGCAGTTGCTTTCCTTCCAACGCGGAATAGCAGTCCGGCAGGTCAAATGACTGCAGCACCCCCGGCAGCATCCCCGAAAGTGGCCAATCGTACCGCTTTGCTTCCGCGATGCCGGCATACGATGTCAGTGGTTGCTTCAGCGTCACCTGTGTCACGTTGTCGGCAAACAGGGCAGCAAAGGTGGCCGGTAGCGTACCGTACTTCAAGCCGACCACGTGAACCTGGTCGTGCCCGATCGATTTCAGCCAGGCAAGAACACGAAGCACATCGAATGTTCGTTGACCCAGATACGGCTGGTCGAGCATGAGCGAATGAATCGCGTAGAAATAGTCAGAACCGTAGGGAAGTTGATAACTCTGAGTCCCGCCACAGGTGTTCGGTCGCGACTCTCCCACTCCGCGCACATCGCACGTGAACACAGCCGACTCGGGCTCTGCCTTCACGACGTCTTGTAACAGCGGCTCGTTCTTCAGTTCGACGTCGCTCGACAGGTGAGAGACGTACAACACAGCCCGCGGGCCACTTTGCGGAGGTCGAGACATCAGCGTCTCCTGCGACAGCCGGTACACAGGAACGAGAATTCCCGGTTCTGTCTCGACAAGGTAGTTCGCCGCATGGGCGGTCGGATACCCCTTCGCCGACATCACACGTGGAATCCGGTAGTCGGGAACTCCGTTGACTTCCGGAAGTCGCAGTGTCCGCCGAACCAGCGTGCGCAACTCGTCTCCGACGGGGCGTTTTCGTTCGCTGGCCAACCGACGAGACTTCTCCGCAGTGAACTCGTAGATGGGACGGGATTGTAGTTCGACCACCTGTCCCCGCGGCGCGCAGTAGAGCTTTTCGTCCGGCTCGAGCGTCAGCTCTGGTTCCGTTTGAAGATCGCTGACTCCCGTGACACGATTGAACCAGCGATACATCGCCTGGCGATTCTCGACCGAGTATCCATGATACGTCGGCCCCATGAACAAGCTGATGTTGTCGGGGTGGCCCAGCGCGGTGTACAGCCGCTTGAGACGACCGTAAGACTCTTCCAAACCACGCGCATCAAAGAAGTCTTTTTCCTGGCCCAACAGAATGACCGGTTTGGGGGCCATCGCGGCAATGAAGTCGGAGTGATCCAGGCCGAGCGCAATCGCCTGCGGTGGGCATTGCTCGGTATCGGCAGGGAGTTCGTTTTCCAGGTTGCGACTGAATCTGGTGACGAAACAACTGGGAGCCGCCATCGTATAGCGGTCGTCCAGGCCACATAACCAGGTGGTCATCGTACCGCCACCAGAATTACCCGTCACACCGATCTGCTGTGGATCGACTTCCGGCCGCGTGAGGAGATAGTCCAGAGCGCGAATTCCGTCCCAGGCCCGCCACGTGCCTAAGAAGTCGCCCACGAGAAATTGCTGGTTTCCCCCGTAGAGGTGCTCACCAACGCCCGGACGAATCTCGGACTTCAAATCTTTGTCGGGATACTGCAACCGCTCGCCTTGGCTGATCGGATCGTAAATCAGCACAACATATCCCTGCCGCGCGAGCCCCTGTGCAAACGATTGGTACGCACCGGCCGCCTTTCCGTTTGTCGAATGGCCACAGGTTCCAATCACACCCGGTGACGGAGTCTTCTTGCCGTCGGGGACGTACAGATTGGCCGTCACCAGAAAGCCCGGTCGGCTTTCGAAGATCACGTTTTCGACATGGTAGCCGTCGCGATCCAATCTCCCTGTCACTCGAGCCTTGAGGTCTGCCTTCTCCGGAAACGGGCCGAATGACTGGCGGATTTTCCACCTCACTTCCTCGACATAGCCCTCGGCATCGGCCTTTGACTTGATCGCATCGCGACGTCGATTGGCGGCCTCTTCGATCTCGGCAACCCGGTCGACAAAATACTCGTGCACCATCCGGGGAAGCCGGTTTCGCTGCGTGTCGTCAGCGGCCTGGAACGCGTTCGCCAGATTCTCTGTCACCTGGGGGACGACGTTGATCAGACCGCAGGATGTCGCCAGCAGGCCCCCCTGCTTCAACAGGTTCCGACGCGAAATTGGGCGAGACATGCGTGTGACAGGTTTGGCCGTGAAATCAGGCTGTTTGCTCATGCTGGAGTCAGTTCCTCGTCTGCGAGTTTCAAAGGACAACGTCCCTCTACGATACCAGTCCATCCGGGCTCAAGATACACCCGACATGGCGGCCGATGGCCTCCTGAGATGATGGGGCAGCGTACGATTTCGGCAGCAACTGCCTGATTTTACCATTGCATACAAACAGCCGGCCCCATTCCGGCCAGTATTCGATGAAACAGATTCACGTTCACCGACGGATCGCCAGTGACGGATCGTAGCGAACCAGTCCCGGACGACACAGGCCCCGAGCCGATCTCGCCCTCGCGACCGACGCCCCACGAGGAATATCGGCGGCGTTTGTCCGAGTCCGAGCAGGAAGTCTGTCGACAAAGTCGGCTGGATGCCGCCTTCTCGACGGCGCGTGGCGTCGTTTTTCTCGCGGGCGTCGCTCTGCTGATCTTCGATTGGCCTGTCGATTCGATCCGCTGGCCATTGGCAGTTGCGGTATGGCTCGGTTTCGTCGGCTCGATTGCCGCCCACAACACGTTCCACGCCAAGCTGTCGCGCGCCCGCAGGCGTGTGTCGCTCTACCAGACGAACCTGCAACGGTTGGTGGGAGACTATCGCGACCCGAATCCCTCTGGACTGGAATACCTGGATCCGAATCATCCTTATGCGGGCGATCTCGACATCTTTGGCGATGGCTCGCTGTTTCAGCACCTCGATCGAACTCGAACTCGGCCCGGTGCGCAAACACTGGCAAACTGGCTTCTCACACCGGTCAATACTGACGAGGCGCTGTCACGCCAGGCGGCCGTCCGCTGGCTGCAGGACCAACTCGACCTGCGAGAACAACTTGCTTTGCTGCAGGTGGACGTCACCCAGAGCGTGGGCGAATCGCGGCTACCCGACTGGGGACTTGAACCGGCCGAACGGCTTTCGTTTCCGTATCTGCTGACGGCGCGGTTGCTGGGTCTGGCCACCACCATCAGCATCGTCGGTTACTTGTTCGGCAACGTGCGACTATCGGTTCTATTGATTTGCGTGCTGGCACAAACGGCCGTCCTTCTGGCAGCCCGCAACCAGATTCTTCGCTCACAGGACGAAGCGGACCGCATTCTACCCGGCCTGAAGATGCTCTCGCGCGTGCTCCATGTGATTGAGACAGCCGAACTGACCGAGCCTCGTGTCCGTGCACTGCAAGACCGGCTGCGTGTAAACGGCATCCTCGCATCGCAGCAGATCGGTCGGTTATACGGACACATCGTCAGCCTGCAAACGCAACTGCGCAGTCAGGCATTCGCCCCAATCGCCTGGATGCTTAGCCTGCCCGTCAGTCGTGTCCACGCCATCGAGACCTGGCGGGCACGCGTCGGCCAGCATGTGCCCGATTGGCTCGCAAGCCTGGGCGAGTTCGAAGCACTCTGCAGTCTGGCAGCATTTGCCTACGAGCATACCGAATGTCACTTTCCGGAAATCTCGGCTGGCTCCCCCAAGTTTCACGCAGAGCAGATTGCCCACCCGCTGCTCCCCAACGCATCGGCCATCAGAAATGACGTCACGTTGGACGCCCGACATCGACTGATCGTCATCAGCGGCTCGAACATGTCGGGCAAGAGTACTCTCCTGCGAACAGTCGGCGTTAACACTGTACTGGCACTCGCCGGTGCACCAGTCCGTGCTCGCTCGCTGCAACTCTCGCCGATGCAAGTCGCTACGGCCATGCGGGTGCGAGACTCGCTGCAAGCCGGAGCATCGCTGTTCTACACGGCTGTCGCGAGGCTTGCGGAAGTCATTCGCTTCACCGTCGGCGCGTTCCCCGTGCTGTTCCTGCTGGACGAAATCCTGCAGGGGACCAACTCGCACGATCGTCGCCTGGGAGCCGAAAGTATTATCCGATCGCTGGTCGACGCAGGTGCCATTGGCCTGGTGACGACACATGACCTGGCTTTGACGAACATTGTTGATCGTATTGGAGAGACAGCCCGAAACGCCCACTTCGAAGATCGTCTGGAAGATGGGCAAATGCTGTTCGACTACCAAATGCGCGACGGAGTCGTCGCCCACAGTAATGCGCTCGCGCTGATGCAGATGCTGGGCATTGAAGTGACCGGCAACGGGGGATCAGTCGAGTCGCGGCCCGCCGAAGTCGACTCGTCCGCCGAAGAAGATTCGCTGCGGTAAGCAGTCTTCACGAGGCCAATCAGCCCAGCAGCCAAGCGGCAATGCTGAAGTACGTCACGACTCCCAACATGTCCATTTGCGCCGCGATCAATGGGTTGGACATGAGCGCCGGGTCCATCCCCAGCTTACGGAGCGCCAGCGGTAGAAGCGACCCGGTCACCGTTCCAAACACGACGACCAGAAAGACCGTCGACGCGACGACAGACGCTTCGGAAACGGACACGAAACAGGCTGCCGACAAAAAGCCCAACAACATCAGGCTCGACGCCAGGATCAACGCGACCCACATTTCGCGACGAGACATCTTAAGATGGTCCGTGGACGACATCTTGTCGACAGCGATGGCGCGGATCACGAGTGTCGCCGACTGCGAACCGGCATTTCCTCCACTGGCTAGAACCAGCGGAATAAACAGTACCATCCACGGATACCGCATACTGACCGGCTCGAAATAGCTGATTACACCAGCCGTCAGAAAGGCCGCGCCCAACAGCACAACCAACCAAATTCCGCGTTTCCAGGTGATCGTCCTCAGGGGCGTCGACATGTAACTGTCTTCCAGCGGTTCGACAGCCGCCAGACGATAGGTGTCCTCGGTGGCTTCTTCACGCAACACGTCCAGGACATCGTCGTGCGTGACAATGCCGACCAGACGGTTCTGATCGTCGACGACCGGAATCGCAATGAAGTCGTAGCGGGCGAGTTCGTTGGCGACGAATTCCTGATCGTCATCGACCCGCACCGAGATTGCTTCCCGATTCGTAATTGCCGAGACAAGCGTGGACGGTTTCGCCAGAATCAGGTCTCGTAATGACACGACACCCTGCAGCCGACGCCCTTCATCCAGAATGAAGATGTAATAGATCGTTTCGCGATTTGGTGCCTGCTGCCTCAGTCGTTGTAACGCTTCGGCAACCGTGATGTCACCCGGCAGCGATGCGTACTCGGTCGTCATGATCGAGCCGGCGCTATCGTCTGGATACGACAGCAACTTGCGAATGTCGCTCCGTTCCGCCTGTGCCATCAACGGCAGGATCGAGTCGATGTGGTCTTGATCAAGCCGAGAGAGCAGGTCGACCCGGTCGTCGGCCGACATTTCTTCGATCAGGGCTGACAGCGGCTTCCGCCCGATCACATCGACCAGCGCCACCTGTTGCGTGATCGGAATGAACTCGAAAATTTCCGCCTGTCGCGAGACGTCGCTGCAACTGAGGACTCGCCAGACCGCCTCGGGACTCAGTTCCGCCAAGATCTCGGCCGTTACCGCCGGGTGAAAGATCTGGCAGAGTTCCTTCATCGAGTCGACGTCCGACTCGTCAAGCATCACCTGTAAGTCAGGCAGAAACAGTTGCTTGTACATGCCGTGACCTCACTCGTTTACCCCGGAGAGGCGCCGATTGCCGGGGAACGACTCTGCCAGAAGAAAACGTGGCAGGATGTCATCCGACCCGATGAAAAAACCCCGGCCGAGGAACACTCGGCAGGGGCTTCTCAAATTAATACGACGCTTACGACGAAACCAGTGTCCGCTGCCCTTCGCGACATCCATTGAGGACTGCCCCGTCGAAGACCGCAGAACGATGTCTACCGATTCCGGAAGCGAGTTGCCAATCTCGCAGATTAGCGCTTGGAGAACTGGAAGCTGCGGCGGGCCTTCTTCTTGCCATATTTCTTCCGTTCGACCATACGGCCATCACGGGTGAGAAATCCGCCGTCACTGAGTTTCGAGTGGATCGAGTTATCGCGTGCTTCCAGAGCGCGGGCAATTCCCAGCACAATAGCGCCGGCTTGGCCGGTCGTTCCGCCACCAGAAACGCGAATCCAGATATCAACCTTGCCCAAAGCTCCAGTCGCCCGCAGCGGTGCTTCGATGGAACTTTGATCGCGATCGGTATGGAAGTACTCTTCCAGGGTACGGCCGTTGATGGTCAACTTTCCATTGCCATCCTTAATCCGAACTCTGGCAACCGACGTCTTGCGACGGCCGGTCCCCATCGCCACGCCGAAGCGATCGATCTTGCCACGAACGTTCGCCGTGTGCTCTTCTTCCGCGTCAGCCTCGCCGGGTGCGCCCTGGCCGATCGTCAGTTCCTCAGCGAGAGTACTGGGCGATTCGCCGGTCGCAGCCGACTCTTCCGTCACTGATTCGCTTGCAACCGATTTGGTTTCATTCTCAGCCACTGGGCTGACTTCCGCATCCGAACCAACGTCTTCGGGATTTTCATTCAGCATGGGAATCCGACGATTCAATGGGGACTTGATGTTGTCCGATTGTCCGTTTGCCAACGCCTCTGAGGCGGTTAGCCTGAAATGCCGTACTGGGGACCAACGGTCGCGGTCCTCGGTCAGCTTACGAATTCAATAGGTACTCAGGGAACGCGGCTGGCTGCTGCGCCTGATGGGGATGTTCAACCCC
>CALJUK010000694.1 GCA_937975745.1 uncultured Planctomycetaceae bacterium
CAGGCAGTCGGTTTCGACGTCAATTTCGAAGCGCTGCAGGAATGCCGGCGGCATGGAGTCGCCGTCACCGACCGGCCGGAGGACATTCCACGGAATTACTTCGATCGTGTTCTCTGCCGGCACGTACTCGAACATGTCGAGAACCCTCTGGCGACACTGCGGGAGTTGCTCGCGTACCTGGCTCCCGGCGGGCAACTTGTGCTGGTTCTTCCCAAAGAGCCCCACGGCCGAGTCTCTCTGAAGCCCGACATCAATCGGCATCTTTTCAGTTGGAACTTCCGCTGTATTAACAATCTGGTGCACGCTGCTGGCGGGAAACCGATCACCAACGAATACCACCCGATGTTCGGACCGCGGAGCGATTACTTCCTCAGACCGTTGTACCGCTGGGCGGGATTGGCGGCCTATTACCACACCGGCCGGCTGGTCGGTCGAATTCTGAATCAGTTTGAGATGGTCATTCGTGTGACGCGGTGTGAGGAAACGGGATCGCCTGGAGTCACAGGCGCGGGGCGGACTCAGGAAACGAATTGATGACGTACATCTGGCATTGGACGATCGCGTTGATTGTCTTTGCGGTACTGCTGCCGTGCGTACCGTATCGACTCGCGCGCGGTGCGCTCCGAAAGGGACGCCATCTGGCCGAAAGAATGGCTCGCCGTCCGGTCCTCACCGCGACTCTGCTCGGATTGCTGTCATTCGGGACGGATGTTGTCTTTCAGACCGTCGCCGGAGGGCCGACCGCGCCGATCATTCACGACGAATTCGCGTATATTCTCGCGGGCGACACGTTTGCCCATGGCCGCTTGACGAATCCGACACCCCGCCACGCCGAACGTTTCGATTCGTTTCATCTGGTCGTTCGGCCGACATACCAGTCCAAGTATCCTCCGCTGCAGGGAGTGTTCCTGGCGATCGGCCAGGTCTTAACCGGGGAACAGATCACGGGTGTCTGGCTTAGTCGGGCGTTGGCTGTCGGCGCGTTGTTTTGGATGCTGCTGGCGTGGACGAGTCCGTTGTGGGCGCTCGTGGGGGCGATTCTGTTTGCACTCGACAATTCGGCCATCAGCTGGTGGGGCCACAGCTATTGGGGTGGTGCCGTTGCATTCTGGGGTGGCGCGCTGGTATTTGGTGCGCTCAAACGACAGACCCAGCAGCCGCGATGGACGACCGGGCTGATCCTGGGCCTGGGCTATGCCGTTCTGGCAAATACCCGGCCGGTCGAGGGATTTCTCGCTGCCATTTGTAGTCTTGTCATGCTGGTGGTCGGACTGCGGACTCGCCACCCGTTGCATTGGAAGAAAGATCTGATGCAGACGGTTGCGGCCGTCTTGTTGGTTCTGGTTCCAACTGCCGGAATGATGTTGCGGTATAACGCCGCCGTCACAGGAGACATGAAAGATCATCCGTATCTTCTGTGGGCCAGGCAGCAAGATCAGAGCGGCCCAATCGACGTCGCTGATTCGTTATTCCCGGCACCGCAGCTTGCTGAGGAGCAGTTGCCGCGATATGTGCAGATGGCCCGGGAACAGCGGGGGAGTGTCCCCGGCAGGATCACGAACACCCCCTTGATGTTTGCGATCAAACTGTTTGGCTTTCAGGTCAGTTTCTATCTGCCGGGCGTGCTGATGTGTACGCTGGCCGGAATCGCCTTGGTGCTCGACCGCCGCGATGTTCAGTCGGCCATCATGACGGTGGGGCTTCTCATTCTGTTCATCATGACGAACAATCAGCCGGGATACCCGCATTATACGGCTCCGGTCGGTTGCCTGATGTTCTTCCTGGTGGTGACAGGATTGCGGCGGATGTCGGTCGGAAGCCAGCTCTTTCAGAAGGCGGCCGTCATCACACCTGTCATTGCGTTGGGGACCTTCTTGGCGATGACAGTGGACTACGAAATCCCCCAGAACGTGGGTCGACCGACGGTCAAGGTCAATCGGCAAGCTGTCGTCGACTATCTGGCCGACATTCCGGGGAAGCATCTGCTGCTGGTGACCTATGTCGATGGACACATCGTGCACAACGAATACGTTTACAACCTGGCCGATCCGGAATCGCAGCGGATCCTATGGGCGCGATCGTTTTCCGATGCGGAAGACCGGGCCTTCGTCGCCGACTATGCCGACCGGACTGCATGGAAACTGTTTGTGCGAAACGGTGCGCTCTGGATCATTCCGTTCGGTGATTACATGCAGAATCCCATTAGCCGCAGCGAGGCCGAAACCGAGTTGAAACCATTTGCCACTGGTCTGTTTGTCGGTGAGGAGCCCTCCCCTTCCGGCGGGCAGCGCGGCGGCGAGCATGGCGACAATCGCGGCGGCCAGGAAGTTCGCCGCTCGACTGCCGATGACCTGTCCTCCGAATTTCGTGTATCTTCCGTCTCGGCACGGGCAGAGCAGCCGATGTGGAGAGATGAACTTGATAGTACGGAATCAGGGAGAGCGGTTCGATGACAACGCAGTCCGGGGTCTCGAACGAAGTCATTCACTCCGTCGGCATGCCGCAGCCAGCCGAGCAGGGTGTCGCGGTGGTGATTCCCGTTTTCAATGAAGAGGCAGCGATTGCTGCCACGGTTTCCGCCGTCCAGGCAGTCCTGCAAGAGCTGTCTCGACCGTCAGATGTGATTACCATCGACAACGGATCGACCGATGGGACACGCGAGGCGCTGAAGAAATTGACCGGCATTGTCCTGGTGCGTCACCCGTTAAACGTTGGCTACGGTGCCGCCTTGAAGTCAGGAATTCGCCGGGCCCGTCACCCCTTGATTGCCATTACCGATGCCGATGGTGCCTATCCGCTTGGCCGGCTGGCCGACCTGATTCGCCTGGCGGACGGTGTGGATATGGTGGTTGGTTCGCGAACCGGCCCGAACGTGCAATACTCGAAGCTGCGGAGTATCCCCAAATGGTTCTTGCGGCGGTTTGCC
>CALJUK010000695.1 GCA_937975745.1 uncultured Planctomycetaceae bacterium
CTGCCTGATTCTGAGCGGCGGGGTTGATCCCCGCCGTTCCCAACGCTCGCTTCCTTCCCGCGAGGCGGACTAGCCCGGTGGAATGACCTGCAGCAGGTACTGGCCGTAGGCGCTGTTGCTCAGTTCGTCGGCCAGCGTCTTCAACTGGGAAGTCGTGATGAACTTCATGCGCCAGGCGATCTCTTCCGGGCAGGAGACCTTCAACCCCTGTCGAGCTTCCAGCACACTGACGAACGTGGCCGCCTCCAACAACGAGCCATGTGTTCCGGTGTCCAGCCAGGCAGTTCCGCGCCCGAAGGTTTGGACCTGGAGTTGGCCCATCTCGAGGTACCGCCGGTTGACGTCCGTAATTTCCAACTCGCCACGCGGCGATGGTTTCAGGCTGCGGGCGATCTCGACGACCTGTTCGTCATAGAAATACAGCCCCGTGACGGCCAGGTTGGAACGTGGCCGGGCAGGCTTCTCTTCGATGTCAATCGGTTTGCCCTGTTCATCCAGAACAACGACGCCGTAACGCTGCGGGTCGGAAACGTGGTACGCGAAGACCGTGGCGCCCGATGTTACCGCTGCGACCCGCTGCAAGGCCTGGGACAACTGGTGCCCGTAGAAGATGTTGTCTCCCAGTATCAGGCTGCAGGGATTGCCGGCAAGAAAGTCGGCCGCCAGGAGGAACGCTTGGGCGATTCCGGCCGGTGTGGGCTGTTCGATGTACTGGAACCGCAGTCCCCACTGCTCGCCACTGCCCAGTAGGTCTTCGAAGCGGCTGAGATCCTGTGGCGTACTGATGATGGCAAAGTCGCGGATTCCCGCCAGCATGAGCGTGCTCAGCGGGTAATAAATCATCGGCTTGTCGTAGACCGGAAGCAGCTGTTTGCTGACGACTCGAGTGGCTGGATACAGTCGAGAACCGGCGCCACCGGCGAGAATAATTCCCTTCCGCGTGGTTTTTTCGGTCGTTGTGGGTGATGCGCTCGTCGTCACTGTCATACCGGCTTACTTGGTTGAGAGTTTCCCACGGTAGTACTCGACTGTCTTGGTTAATCCGGCCTTGAGCTCGACGCGGGGCTCCCAATTCAGCAGCCTGCGTGCTTTGGCAATGTCTGGACAGCGGCGTTTGGGGTCATCTTGCGGGAGGGGCTGGTGTTCGATGGTCGATCGACTGCCAACGATACTCAGGACCGTTTCGGCCAATTCGAGCATCGTATTCTCGACCGGATTACCCAGGTTCACCGGGCCGGTTTCCGAATCCTGCTCCATCATGCGGAGCATTCCTTCGATCAGATCGTCCACGTAACAGAACGATCGTGTCTGTTCGCCGTCGCCGTAGACGGTCAACGGTTCACCCTGAAGTGCCTGCGTTACGAAATTGGAAATCACGCGACCGTCATCCGCCGCCATTCTGGGACCGTAGGTGTTGAAGATGCGAATCAATCGGATGGGAAGGTCGTGGGCGTTGTGGTAGTCCATGCAGAGCGTTTCGGCAACGCGTTTGCCTTCGTCGTAACAACTCCGCGGACCAATTGGATTGACGTGACCCCAGTAATCTTCGGATTGCGGGTGGACCTGCGGATCGCCGTAGATCTCCGACGTGGAGGCGTGCAGGACCTTGGCTTTGCACCGCTTGGCCAATCCCAGGATATTCACGACGCCGACTGTCGAAGTCTTGATGGTCTTGATGGGGTTGTACTGGTAGGCACGGGGCGAGGCCGGACAGGCCAAATTGAAGACCTGCGAGACTTCCAGAAACAGCGGATGGACGATGTCGTGCCGAATTAACTCGAACCGCGGGTGGGGCAGCAGGTGCAGAATGTTCTCCCGGCTGCCGGTGAAAAAATTGTCGACGCAGATGACGTGATCGCCCCGCTGGAGGAGTCGCTCGCACAAGAGGCTGCCAAGGAAACCCGCTCCGCCGGTCACGAGAATGGAGTTCATACTGCAGGCTGTTCCAGGCAAAGTGTTGCGTTGCGATTGTGCCGAAGTGCTGCGGGCCGATTCGGTCGACGAAATCATTCGGACGGTTGTCGATCGATTCTGAATCCTGCCACGACTGGCTTAACACCAGTTTAGACGTTGTGGTACTCGCGGTACCACTTCACAAAGGCCGCAATTCCTGTTTCGATGGGTGTCGCCGGGCGGAAACCGACGTCCTCGATCAGGGCGTCAACATCGGCATAGGTGGCCGGTACGTCGCCGGGCTGCAGATCCAGCATGTTCTTCCTGGCTTCCTTGCCGATGCACTTTTCGAGCGTCTCGATCATGGACATCAATTCGACCGGCTGATTGTTGCCAATATTATACAGCCGGTAGGGGGCAAAACTGGTGGCCGAGTCGGGATTGTCCCCTGACCAGTTCGGGTTGGGTTGGGCCGTGTGGTCCATGACCCGGACGACCCCTTCGACGATGTCGTCGACATAGGTGAAGTCGCGTCGCATCCGCCCGTGGTTGAAGACGTTAATGGGCTCACCAGCAAGAATGGCCTTCGTGAACAGGAACAATGCCATATCCGGCCGACCCCACGGACCGTAGACTGTGAAAAACCGCAGCCCGGTCGTCGGCAGCTTGTAGAGGTTGCTGTAGGTGTGGGCCATCAACTCGTTGGCCTTCTTGGTGGCGGCGTACAGGCTGACCGGGTGGTCCACGTTGTCGTGGACTGAAAACGGCATCTGAGTGTTGGCCCCGTACACCGAACTGGAGGAGGCGTAGACCAGGTGCTTCACTCCGTGGTGCCGGCAGCCTTCCAGAATGTTGATGAAGCCAACCAGGTTGCTGTCGATGTAAGCGTGAGGGTTCTCGATGGAGTACCGCACGCCCGCCTGGGCGGCCAGATTCACCACGACGTCGAATTGTTCGTCCTGGCAGAGTTGCATGACTGTCTTGTGATCCGTGAGGTCCCCCTTCACGAAGCGGAAGCCATCGCGAGATTCCAACTGGGCCAGCCGATCCAACTTGAGTTGCACCGTATAGTAGTCGTTGACATTGTCAAAACCGACGACGCTATCGCCGCGGTCCAGCAACCGTTGGCTGAGATGGAAGCCGATGAATCCGGCGGCACCCGTCACGAGGCACTTCATTGATGTCCGATCCTATTACTCGATTGTCGGCGTACGTTTGTTAGGGCAGTTTGTCGTAAGCACTTTGGCATCCCGTCAGCTGCGACGGCCCAAAGTCAGGCGGCCCAAAGTCAGGCGGCCCAAAGTCAGGCGGCCCAAAGTCAGGCCGCATCCGCAGGCTGAAGTCCGCATGCGGGCCGGCTTGAAACGTTCCGGAAGAGCGCGTCCGGCGATCCTTCGCGCACGACCTGACGCCGCGGCGGGAATTCTCGCGCGGAAGTCTTATTCCAAATGGTGTGTCGCGCCCAGATCAATTCGACGGGCTTCCCCTGTTTGTCGCCGTTCCGGAGTCGTCCTTGCTGCCAAGCAAAACAGCCGCAAAACAGTGACGTCGATGAGAACTGGGGCTTCGAGAAACGATCGCGTGGAGCGTATTCCAATGCCAACCCGAACTGGGTCGACTTCGGATTGACACAGGTTTGACACCTGCATAGTATCCGCGCTCGCCAGTTCTGGCGTGTTCCTGCCATCTCTCAATCCCGTCTTCCGCTACAAGTATCTGCAATCAGAGTTACTACGAAGGATTTGCACGTCCGCGACATGGATGTCCGGAGAACTGCAACTCGTGCATGCCTGGCCTGAGGGATCTTTCGGGCCAATTCCACAGAAAATTCGTCAATCCCGTTCGCGGGACGCTGAGAAGTCGCCTCTTTCCGACTTGGTTGGGATCAAACCGCCAGGAGTTGACTGACGAATTCTAATTGTGGCAACCAAGGATGGTTTCATGCCTCTCTCTGACACGATGACCGTTGGTGCCGTATCGATAGCGGCATCCGATATCGCAAC
>CALJUK010000696.1 GCA_937975745.1 uncultured Planctomycetaceae bacterium
GGCCGCCATTATGAGTTCGCCGGAAAGCCATGTCAAAACGCCGTCGACCAGCCGATTGTTGACCGCGGCCAACAATCTCGTCGATCGGCGCGTCGGGAACGCTGGCCGAGGACTCGCCACCAACCGGTTTTGAAACTGGTTCTTGAACCACTTCCCGAGGGCGTGTGCCGTCCGTCACTTGTTGTGAATCGGAATGCTGATCACCAAGCCGGCGAGTTTGGGTGTCTTCGAGGGCTTCTGGAAGAGGCCACCGTGGCAACTGACGCAGCCGTTTCCAAGAGGAATGGGCGTTGCGCGGCGGAGGAAGCCATCTCGGACGACTTCAAACTCGGCCTTGCCAGCGGCCAACTCTGTCGCGGCCGACTTCTCGAATTCGGTTTCCGGTTCGTGGTCCAGGCTCATGGCCTTGAGGTTCACTGCAATCCAACGTGCCTCAATCTGCGATTTCTCGCTGAGTTCATCGAAGACGTCTTGCATCGCCCGTGCCGGGACGACCGCCCGATCGCCGTGAAAGTAGCGGTGGTGCAGCGTGTCCAACGTCGCGGAGTAGACATCGTGCAACAGTCGCGCACGGTCCCGCGCCACGTCCTCTGCAACCCGCTGTATGGAGGCTGGCTGGGGCTTTGCTTCCTGATCGCTCGAAGCAGCCGTGTCTGTCTCGCCTTTTGGCTCGTCGGCAGGCACAGTTTGCGTTCGAATCGCGATGGTTGCCAACAGAACCACAGAAAACAGACATGCCGTTCGTTTCCACTGTGTCTTCATAGGGTTGCCTCAGGATGTTGTTGTCAGGTCAAGTTGTTGAAGGCCGAGTTGTTCGGCGGGAAACCGCTGCTGTCCACCAGGCAGACTCTACTGTGCTGCCACATCGCACAATGGCACGATGTGGTCCGTTGAACGGAGAATCTGTCCCAACGTGATACCCGCAAAGGCTTTCTCCGTCGCGGCGTAGGCCTTGTCGAGTTCCTGATGGAGTGGGCAAAGTTGTGTGTGGGAAGGGAGACCCAGTGGGCATTCTCGGATCCGCTCAAGCGGGCTGACAGCATTCACGACGTCGAGAATCGTGATCTCGTCGGGGGAACGCGTCAGCGAATATCCGCCACCAGGGCCGGGACGAGAAGTTATCAGGCGGGCATCAACAAGATCTTTCAGGACCTTGTTCAAGTAACGGCGGGGCACCTTGGTCTGTTCGGCGAGCGCATCGGCTCGTTCGGCCTGCGATTCGTCTCGCGACAGACAGGCCACTGTTCGCAATGCATACTCTGCAGTCTTCGACAGCATGGCTTCTTCCCATTATTCGACCAGCCGGCCGAATCCTACACCTTGACGTATAGAATGTCAACCGCTAACCTTCACGCAGACACGCTCAGGACTGGATCAAACCGTGGGAGGTACACCGATGATGAAGCTCCGCTGGCTGGCCTGCCTGGTTGGGGGTGTCATCCTTCTGGACTCCGCAACGAGCCTGGCGGCGGATGTGCTGGACGGCCCGCCGATCAATTACCGTGAGGCCCCCGCCGCGAACAGCATTTCCCGTTTGCAGGATCGCCTCGACGCCGGGGACAAAACGCTGACCTTTGACGACGAGCGTGGCTACCTGAAGTCGGTTCTCTCTGCTTTGTCGGTCCCCGTCGAGTCGCAGATGCTGGTGTTTTCCAAGACCAGTCTGCAGCGGCATTGCATTTCCCCCCGCAGTCCCCGAGCCATCTATTTCAACGATGATATCTACGTGGGCTACTGCCAGTCGGGCGAAGCGTTGGAAATCTCAGCCGTCGATCCAACGCTGGGAACCGTATTCTACACGCTGGAGCAGACGCGGTCCGATGCGCCCCGGTTCGAGCGACGCTCGGACAAGTGCCTGATCTGTCACAATTCGTCCCGAACCGAAGGTGTGCCAGGACACGTCGTGCGGTCACTGTTTGTCGATGCCAGCGGCCAACCGATGTGTTCTTCCGGAAGTCGGTCTGTCGACCACACGACGCCGCTGAAAGATCGTTGGGGGGGATGGTATGTGACCGGGACGCACGGTTCACAGACGCACGTCGGAAACCTCGTGGTGCGGACTGCTCGGGTAACCGAGCCGGTCGACAATAGTCAGGGACAGAACATCACAGACCTCTCGGAACGGTTCCGTGTTGATCACTACCTGACACCGCACAGTGACATCGTGGCGTTGATGGTGCTGGAACATCAGACGCTGGTTCACAACCGATTGGTCAAGGCCAACTACGAAACGCGTCTGGCATTGTACTATGACGAGGCCGTGAACGACGCTGCCGACGCGCAATCCGGAAAACGGCTGGAAAGCACGACGCGGCGGATACAGGCCGCGGGCGACGATTTGGTCGACGCGATGCTCCTTGTCGATGAGGCTCCGCTGTCCGGGGCGATTCGAGGCACGGCTGGCTTTACGGACGTGTTTGTTCGGTCGGGCCCCCGGGATCATCGCGGTCGATCGTTGAGAGACCTGGACTTGCAGACGCGGTTGTTGAAGTACCCCTGCAGCTATCTCATCTACTCCGAAGTGTTCGACGCGCTCCCGGACGAGGTCCGCGAATACGTATTGCAACGTCTCTGGCACGTTTTGACGGCAACAGAACCAGAGGAGAAGTTCGCCCACCTGAGCGCCGCGGACCGAAACGCGATTGTCGAGATCCTTCGCGATACCAAACCGGGCCTGCCGGAGTATTGGAGCGAGTCCTCAAGCCGATAGTCGATCTGTCACTCAGTGTCCACCAGACATGAATGGCGAAATGTGGCGTCTGTCGGCTGAGTCATCTGTGGGGGGCCATCCACTGTTGGCTGAGAACGTGGCAGCGAAGCGGACGGTCGTGGTGACCGCGCGGTCAAATTCACTCACGCACGAACGGATGCACAATGAAACGCCTGTGGTATTCCTTTGGTCTCGTGATGGTCTTGTCGTTTCTTGTGCTGGGCTGGATCGGCACTCGAATCTACCAGGAAATGCCGCCAATTCCTGAAAGGGTTGTGACCACCGATGGCCAAACGCTGATTGACACGGGCGAAATCACGGCGGGCCAGAGCGTCTGGCAAGCGCTGGGAGGGATGGAGGTCGGTTCTATCTGGGGCCACGGCAGTTACGTCGCTCCTGACTGGACTGCCGACTGGCTGCACCGGGAAGCGGTCTGGATTCTCGACCGATGGGCCGAGTCGGACCACAACGCAGGATTCGCCCAACTCGACAACGAACAGCAGGCGCAACTGATCGCCCGCCTGACAAAGCTGCTCCGCACGAACACCTACGATCCATCAACTGGGACGGTGACGGTCGATCCTATTCGAGTCGAAGCGTTCGAGTCCAACCTCGCCCACTACACCGAAGTCTTCTCAAAAGGAAACGCCGACTACGCCATTCCTGCCGACGCCGTGTCCGATCCAGATCGACTTCGCAAATTGTCTGCGTTCTTTTTCTGGACGGCCTGGGCCGCTGCGA
This sequence comes from uncultured Planctomycetaceae bacterium, assembly GCA_937975745.1. Classification (GTDB taxonomy): domain Bacteria; phylum Planctomycetota; class Planctomycetia; order Planctomycetales; family Planctomycetaceae; genus CALJUK01. Next base: position 3,452 of record CALJUK010000696.1, read on the forward strand.
CCGACCGCCCCGGTGATATCAGCACATATACGAACAACTGGCCTCATGAACCGCTGATCGGCAATCAACCGACAGGCGACACGATTGTATGGACCGGTGTTAGTATCATCATGCTGCTGGCAGGCATCTCGGCGATGGCGTGGTGGTACGCGTCGAAGCGAAGTGAACAAGAAGAACCGTCACATCCGGAATCCGATCCGCTGGCGCTCTGGGAGGCCACTCCATCTCAAACGGCGACGGTCAAATACTTCTGGGTCGTCTCGGCCCTGATTCTGGTGCAGATGCTTCTGGGTGTCGTCACCGCCCACTACGGAGTTGAGGGGGACGGCTTCTATGGTTTTCCGCTTTCCGACTGGCTTCCCTACAGTGTGACCCGAACATGGCACGTCCAGATGGGTCTGTTCTGGATCGCCACGGCTTGGCTGGCAGCGGGCCTGTTCATTGGCCCATTGGTAAGCGATCACGAACCCAAGGGGCAACGGTTCGGCGTGAATGTGCTGTTCGGCGCGCTCCTGCTCGTCGTGGTGGGATCGCTCACCGGTGAATGGCTGAGCATCCAGAACAAAATGACCGATACGGTCTCGTTTTACCTCGGACACCAGGGTTACGAGTACGTCGATCTGGGGCGTGTCTGGCAGATTGCGTTATCGGTCGGACTGTTGCTGTGGCTGTTTCTCATGATTCGTGTCCTGCTTCCCGCGTTGCGTCGCACGGACGAGTCGAAGCAATTGGTTGTTCTACTGGCGATTGCCACGGGTGCCATCGCCTTATTCTATGGTGCCGGGCTGACCTGGGGACACCACACGCATTTGTCGATCGTCGAATACTGGCGGTGGTGGGTGGTCCACTTGTGGGTGGAGGGCTTCTTTGAGGTCTTTGCGACCACAGTCATTGCCTTCATCTTCATGCGGTTGAATCTCATTCGCCCCGGCGTTGCTGCGGCGGCCGCGCTGTTGTCAGCGACCGTATTCCTGGCTGGCGGAATCATCGGTACCTGTCACCATCTGTATTTTTCCGGGACGCCAACAGTCGCATTGGTTTGGGGGTCGGTCTTCAGTGCCCTGGAGGTTGTGCCCTTGGTCTTGGTTGGTTTCGACGCGACCGAAGACCTGAGACGTTCCCGACAATCGCCGTGGGTCCGGCGGTACAAATGGCCGATCTACTTCTTCGTGTCCGTCGCCTTTTGGAATATGGTAGGAGCAGGGCTCTTCGGCTTTATGATTAATCCACCCATTGCCCTGTACTATATGCAGGGCCTCAACACGACGCCGCTTCACGGCCATGCAGCCCTGTTTGGAGTGTATGGAATGTTGGGACTCGGCCTGATGCTGCTTTGCCTGCGAGTGCTGATTCCCGGCAAGGAATGGAAGGACGGACTGCTTCGTTTCTCGTTCTGGTCGTTGAACGGTGGCCTGATGGCGATGTGCGTCCTTAGCCTGTTGCCCGTGGGCTTGTTGCAGACAAAGGCTTCCGTCGAACACAGCTATTGGTACGCCCGCAGCAGCGAGTTTATGCAAACCGACCTGATGCAGACTCTCCGCTGGATGCGTGTTCCGGGCGACACCGTCTTCTTTCTGGGGGCCGTGGTGTTGGTCATCTTCGTCGCGGGCCTCAAGACCGGGCACTCGTTTCGAAGCGAGACGACTGACCACACTTAATCTCGAAACAGGGCGATCGGTTGGCTTTGGGATGTCCAGCGCCGCGCCCGATCTCACTAAAGAAGAGACTCGACCATTCCGGCGTACTCGCACAGTGCCGACTGTCGTCTGCACGAAGGTCGCCTTGACCGAGCATCTGCACCTTCTGGCCCGTCGCTCAACGACCACAGGCAGCTCACCTGAGTGAACGACCGCTGTCACAACTCACATGGTACAGACAAGACCCACGTTTTGCAGGAGACCCCATGGCAATTCCACATGCCGCACCCGGAACAATCATCGACGTTCGACCCTTCGAGCCAAACTCTGGAGATCACCACACTCAGACACTGGTCAAGACTGGCGAGTTGGAAGTCGTTCGCCTCGTCCTGCGTGCGGGAAAAGAAATCGCCACGCACAAGGCGCCTGGCCCGCTCGTGGTCCAGTGTCTGGAAGGTCGGGTCGAGTTCACAACGATGGGAAAGAGTCTGACCATGAAGCCGGGGCAACTCTGTTACTTGCACCCGCAGGAACCTCACGCAGTTCGCGCCGAGACGAACTCGTCACTGCTGCTAACGATCGTGCTGCCCAAGTAAGAATGCAGCGACCGATGTGAAGAGTCGCCGGGCTGCGGCGCGGAGCGTCACATTCCTGGAGACGTTGGGACTGCGACCTCAATCCGCTATTGGCCCGGTGCAACGGCTGCCGCATCGATGTTTGTCGCACCGTCAAATGCGTTCCCCACCAGTTGGATGTTCTTGCAGTTGCCGTCAATGGAAACGTCGCAGCCTTCCTCTGCGGTGCGTGTAATACGGCAGCTGGAGATGGTCGTGTCGGCCGTATCTTTGAGGACCAGGCCCGAACCGCAATCCGTCAGTATCAAGGCGTTGAGTGTGAAGCCGCGGCAGCGGTTCAGAATCAGTGCTCCGGCATCAGTCGTGAATTTGCGCAGGGTCGAATTGGCAATGATGCAGTCGGAGCAGTCTTCGAACGTGACCGTGCCAGGTCGAACAAACTGACGGGGATTGAAGGTGTTGCCCGAAACAACGACACGCTCGGAATTGCGGACGTGCAGGTTGGCTGGCTGCGGGGCGAAAAAATTGTTCGCGTTGATCGCCACATCGTGGGCATAGTTGATGTCAATGTTTGTTGTGGTGTCGCTGATGACATTGCCCGAAATCGTCACTGAATCGATGGGGTAAATCTCTTTACCGGCCAGACGAATATTTGCGCAGCCCGGTGCGACGATCGACTTTTGGTCTTCACTGTAGTTCGCCGAGTGCTGAATAGTGCAGCCGGTAATCGAGATCTCTGCAACCGACATCGACTTGGTCTCGGGTGAGCCGGAGACGTCAATCAGGATGTTGGCTGCAGTCGTCGGTGTGGCATCGTCCGGCATGTTCCCTTCGATGTCGCAGCCGGAGACCTGCAGGTTCCGAACATTGCCGTCCCGCACCACAATGCCCCCCTGCCGATTGTAGGAAATGTGAGAGCCGCTCACGTTGATTTGATGCAGGTTCACGTTGTCGAGATAGATACCAACACCAGAGTTTTCATAGAGGTGGCAGTCAGAGATCAGGACATTACGGTTCCGTGTGACAAGGTGAATGCCGTGTCGACACCACCGCACGGACACCTCGCTGACGATGGCTCCCACCGTCTGGAATAATTCGATTCCGTCAGCTTCTTCGTGATGACCGAGAATCTCGATTCCGGAAACGATTGGCATGCGTTCGTTCCATGTCTCCGGCTGAAATGTTTTTGGCGAAGCCGTCCCCTGATGCGTGCCGACGCATCGCAAGGCGGGTCCTGGCCCATCCATGACAATCGTGACACCGGCGGTGGCTGTCACAGCAACGCTCTTGTGTTTCGAGAGGTCAAAAACAAGCGGCGCGGTGATGCGCAGGACCTCGTCTCCTCCCAACCGTAAATTGCCACCACTCTCGTCAATCTGCTGTTGCAGTGCGGCGGTAGAGTCGGGCAATGACTTCAAGTCGGGAATCTGGTCCAAGGCTCCCGCAGCCATGGCGTGTGACGCGATCGAAAACGCGACGAGGAGGGTAATGCCAGAGAGTTTCATGTGGTGAATTCCATGATGGAAGGAACTGGGTCGTAGACGGTACGGTGCTCGTGGAGAGTTTCACACCGTACGGTGGCAGGCGATAGGACGTTCTACCACAGAAAGTCCAGGATGTCACTGCTTGCGGCGGCGATCGCCTCTCTCCAGCATATGTTCGAATTCGTGATTCGAATTGTGACGACAGACCCAGTTCAGGGAGAGACGTCGCAAACGCTGCGGTGTTCAAACAGCGAGATGACTGTTCGACGAGAACCGACGGCATGGTCAGTTCATGCGGATGCCGACTGTCAACAAGACATTGGCGAATCGCTGCTGGTCGGCGGTTTGGATTGTCAGGACATGGTCCGGCGTGGTCACCGCATCGTAGAAGTCCCACTTCTCGATCGGTTCGAGTTCTAACGCGACACCGGCTGATTGCATCGTGTGACGGTAGTCGGCCCAGACAGGAGGATCTTCCGACAGTGCGTACTGCCCCGACGTCTCGTACATCATTGTGTTAACAGCTTCGACGGGAACAGCCGACAGCAAGGCTTGTAGAACCTGGTTGCAGGTAACGACACCCGGCATGAGATTCAGATGGACCAGTTCCGCATACGGTCCGATCTTTGACGAAGCGGGATAATTGCCATCGGCAATCAAGATTTTCGCGTGGTGGCCGGCGCTCGCGATAACCTGCAAGATCGTCGGATGAATCAGCTGGGACTTGAGCATGAAACCTCCTTAGAGTCCTTCCGACAGCGATTGTAGATGGCGGCAGAAGTGATCGGTGAGAACGTCGGTGTACGTCTCCGGGTGACTTTCCAGTACGGACCGAATCGCCGGCCCCAGTGCGGGGTCGGTCAGCGTCGAACCGAACGTGCAATGCAGTATCCGCCGGCCGGGTTCCGTAAAACCGGCTCCCCGAGGAACGTCGCACCAACGCTCCAGATAGACCTGCTCCAACCGCGTCGCATCCAGATCCGTCGCCCCAGGAACGGAGGCGCTTGCGGCGGATACGTGATAGGTGGCCTTGTCGGTTTCGTAACGACGTCGCGCAAACGAAATGAGCCGTCGAAACAACGGCTCGTCGTGGTAGGCCACAACCCGCAGCGCTTCCAGGTAACTCGTGCCGGCCGTCTTGACGTGAAACCGCCCTTTCGTGGCACGCGCCAATGCGGGATACATCGAGAGCTTGTCAGCACCCGAGTGCAGACTCAGTTTGTAGGGACCCAGAGATTCAGCAATCGCCGCGTGGTCGTTCAGAGACGCCTCCAATGCCGCGACATCACCTTTGTAGTCGACCCCCTTCTCGAAGTCTCCGATGAACCGTGGGGCCAGGCTGACGAGCTTCATCCCCCCCATCAAGCATTCGTTGGCGATGATGTAGTGTTCGGCAAGAGTTGTCGGCTGCTCGGTTTCATCGACAGACAGCTCAATTTCGTAGTCGCGACCGGCGGAGTCATTGACCTGTCGGATGTGGTCGGCCAGCCGCAGGGCGTGCCGGATGGCTGGGCCATACTTCACAGCCGCACGCATACAGGCTTCTTCTGTTAAATCAATTCGGACCCCAGTTGCCAACACGATGGATTTGCCGAGATACGACAAATACCACGGTGCGGCCTCGCGCACGGCCACGAACTTTGCCCGCAGTGTGGGCTCGTCGTAATCGTCGGCCCGCTGGTCAACTTCGCCGGACGGATCGATCGTAAAGAAGGTGATCTGGTCGTGGCGGATCCCATCACGAGTATCGACGCTGATGGCGTGGTGACCATGCGGCTCGACCCATGTGGCTCGATTTCGGGCCGGCTGGTTGATGAACAGGGAAAGCCGATCGCCAACGGATACGTCGAGGTCGGCATCCCGCCCTATGGCATGCTTCGCGAGATTCGCGTCGGCCGCGCGCGCTCTG
>CALJUK010000697.1 GCA_937975745.1 uncultured Planctomycetaceae bacterium
TGTTGCGCGACGGAAAGGGGAGCACCTGGGAAGGCGGTATGCGCGAGCCGACACTGGCTTGGTGGCCCGGTCACATTCCGGCGGGAACTGTCTGCCGCGAACTGGGCAGTACGCTGGATATTTTTGTAACCAGCGTCGCATTGGGCGGCGGCGAGGTTCCCCAGGACCGCAAGCTGGATGGGTTCGACCTCCGCCCGGTCCTGTTTCAGGAAGGCCCCAGCCCGCGCGAGTCGATGTTCTACTATCGAGGTGACAGGTTGTTCGCTGTCCGCCTGGGACCGTGGAAGGCACACTTCATCACACAGGATGCTTATACCGGAAAAGGGCCGGTAGAACACGATCCGCCGGAGTTGTACCAGCTGGATCAGGATCCGTCCGAAAAGCATAACGTGGCTGCCGACCATCCGGACGTGATTGCCGAGATCCAAAAGCTGGCAGACGAGCATCGTGCCGGTGTCGAACCCGTTGCGTCACAGCTCGAAATTCCATTGGAGTAGACGCCGATAACGCTTTGGTCTCCGAACGAACGGCTGCTTGTCAGATCGTCATTCGGTGAGAGTTCGGTGGGTTTCGAATCGCTCGAACGGAACGGTTCGCATCTCGACGCGGCGACCGTCCTGGAGACTCGACTCCGGGGCAATGACGACCGACTCGCCCGGTGTGAGGCCTGCAGTTACCTCCACCAGAAAGTCGTTCGAGAGACCAATCGTCACCGGCGATTGTTCGACGCGGCCATTGCGGACAGCGAAGACACGCCAACTACCGTCGGAATGTCGGAAAATGGCCGAACGTGGAACACGCAGGACGTTATCTTTGCGATCGGTGAAGACGCGAACGCGGACGCGATAGTCGGCGTGGAGGTTGTACCGTCTGGACTGTTTTCCGGCGGATTCCTCCGAGTCGAATTCGATAACGACCAGCACGCGTTGCTGTTCGACACCCAGCGACGAGACCTTGGTGAATCCCTGGGGGTAAATGCGAGTGACGCGACCAGAGACAGGTTCAGAGCCGACCGCAGCTCCGAAGATTTCGACAGGATCGCCGCTGGTGATCTCAGCGGCTTGTTGCGTGAGAATCTCGGCTTCAATTTCCAGCCGATTCAGCTCGCCGATCTCCAGGACGACGTCGCCTGCTGGCAGGACACGCTCGTTAGAGATGACGCGGTTGAGGACTGTTCCGGCCACGGGCGAGCGGATCTCGGCACGGGACAAGTCTCGCTCGGCTTTGCGGCGGTCTTCGACACTGATCAGCCGGGCGACAACGACGGCTGACCGGATGGCTTCGGTGGCACGTAGCGTGAGGAGGTCTTTGGTGTGGTCGACGCGGCTTTCTGTTTGCAGGAGTTGGGCGGCCGCGAGGTCGGATTCGGAGACGGCCTGTTTTTCGAACAATGTCCGGTTGCGGTCGAGTTCGTCTCGGGCGTAGTTCAATTTAGCGAGGCTTGCCTCGATCTGCTCTTTCGACGAGTCGATCATGCGGTCGATCGATTCGAGCACCTGGTCGTATTGTTTGACCTGCGAGATGGCCTCCTGCAAATCCTTTTCGAGGTCGACTTGCTCCATCCGGGCCACGACCTGGTTCTTCTGGACGGTGTCGCCTTCCTTCAGTTCGATCGGGAGAATGCGGCCATCGAGCGGCATTGTGATGTGGTAGATCTCCGGGACGCGAGTCTTGGCTTGCTCCTCGACGTATGCGGCGATTTCTCCCATTGCGGCCGCCGTCACGTCGACTGTGCTGACCGGTTCCTGCATGAAGAACCAGATGCCGCCGACAATCAGGCCGGTGACAAGGATCAGCGTGATCCACTTTGACAAATTCATGCGGCCTATTCCTTCACATTAAGCGCCTGCTGCCAGTCGAGTCGCCGGATGGCCCGCATCACAGGCAGGTGTGCCAGCCAGGTAAAGGCGATGGCGGCCAGAATTGGCAGGCACCATGTACGGTTGGCGACGTCCCAAGGGAGGCGAAACAATTCCGTATCGTAGGCGCCGATCATCGCCTGCGAAATCCCATATCCGAGCGGTAGCCCCAACAGAGACCCAGCCAGATTCAGCGTGAGTCCTTCCCGGAGGAACACGGAACCGACCTCTTGGGGTGTGTAGCCGAGTACACGCATTGTCGCAATCTCGACGCGGCGTTCCGAGAGCGAGATCAACGAAGAATTCAGGATACTGCCAAAGAGAATCAACCCCGAGAACGTCGTCACCATGAACAGAGAGATGAGCATTTTGTCGAGAATCAGCTCGTCCAGTTTCGCCTTCTGGCTGCGGACAGACGTAACCGTTTGAATGCCGGCCAGCCGTTTCACTTCGCGGTAGAAGGCCTGAGTCTGCTTTGTCCGTGGGTCCAGTTTCAACTGGACTGCGGAAACTGCCGACTCCTCACCAACGAGCGCATTCAAGTAGCCAAAGTTCGCATAGGCCGCCATCCCCAGATAGCTGTCGACGACCTGCGCGACCAGGATTCGACAGGGGGTTTTGTCGCCGCGGGTCGGTTCGACGACGATCGTCTCCCCGGCCGAGACATTCAATTCGTTGGCCAACGCCCGGGTCAGCAGCACACCGGATTGCGGGACTTCGACGGCATCTCCCTTCAGGTTGCGGGGGACGGTTAACCGGGCGGAGGGGATCAGCCCTGTGATGCCGCCTTCTTTGGACTGGTGATCGTTGCGGAAGGTGCATGCGACGGAAAAGACGGGTTCGACACGGTCTACCCCCGGCAGCCGAGCGACATCGGCCAAGGCGGTCAACTCCCGATCGTCTTTGAATGTCAGTTCGAAGTCACTGAGGAGGATTTGGTCGTACTGAAATCGAATCATCTCGGACATCGAATCTCGTGTCTGGAACGCGACAAAGATGAGTGAGCAGCCGATGGCGGACGAGAACAGGCCGGCCAGTGTCCGAAGTCGCTGCCGGGTGAGATTTCGCACCACCATTCGCCAGCCGGCACCCAGCCGCATCCAGATTGCGGGCCAGTATTCCAACGGGTTGCGTCGGCCGAACTCCGGGGGCTTGGGACGCATCGCTTCGGCGGGTTGTAACCGGACGATCTGCGAGACGCCGCGCAACGAACCAAGCACTGCGAACGCGACCGACATCAGCATTCCGGCCGCCATCACCGGCGGATAGGGGCGGTTTTCGAATTGCGGAAAGGTAAAAACAATCCGGTATTCGTGCGTCATCAAACCGGCCAAGGCCAGCCCCCCCGCGATGCCGACTAGACCGCCGATCCCTCCGACCAGCAAGCCGAACCTCATAAAATGGATGAACATGGCTCCGTTGCTGTAGCCGATCGCTTTGAGCGTGCCGACAACCGAACGCTGCATCTCGGCAATGCGGGACATCAGTGTGTTAAGGATGACGGCGGCGACGGCCAGAAACATGGCTGGCAGAATTGTAGACGTGACCTTCAATCCTTGGATTTCGCTGTTGAGAAACCAATGTGAGACTTGCTCGCGACGGGGCGTCGTGGAGAGCACGCCGTAGTCGTCCAGCTGGCGTTCGATCTCGTCAAGGATGTGATCGGGATGCGTCCGCAACTCGGGCGATAGCAGTCCGACAATCTGGTTGCAGGCGCCCTGCATATCAAATGTGTCTTCCGCGAACTTGTCCGAGACAAAAAACACTCCGTAGGATTCTGGCTCGGGAACCAGTCCGCCCGGTGCAATCTGATATACAAATTCTGAGCTGACTGCCGTCCCAACAATCAGCAAAGTCTGCAGCCGATTGTTGAGAATCAGTTGGATACGGTCCCCCGGTTTCAGACCGTGGGCGTCGGCAAAGGCCGCATGAACGATGACTTCTCCCACACCGTCCCGGCTGAAGTAACCGCCCTTCGTCATGACGATATTGGCAAGCACCGGTTTGGGGTCAGCGGGAAGCGACAAAACCACACCCGAAAGGGGCCGCTCGACGTCGTCCAGTTGGACATTCGCTTCGGAAGCGATGCGTGGCCGGAGTTCCGAGACCCCCGGAATCCGCGCGATGCGTGTCAGTTCTGAGCGGGGAAGTTTTTTAATATCCACCCAGAAGTCCGGCATCCGGCAGGTCGCATAATAGCTGTCGCGAGCCGCGACCAGGTTTTTGTGCGAGTTTAACATGGCGACCAGGCTGGCAATCCCGATGGCGGTGATCCCCACGATCGCAACCAGCATCACACGGGTTTGAACGATCTCGCGGAACAGCTTGCGGTCGAGCACGCTCACCAGCTGATCTCCGCCGAAGTCTGTTTCCGGGGATTTTCGCGGATGTCGGCAATCGTCCCGGACCCGATGCGAACGATTCGATCCGCAATCCTCGCGATCGCCGAATTGTGCGTGATGATTACGACGGTTGTCCCCAAGTCGCGATTCAGATCGGCGAGGACGCCCAGAATCATGCGGCCTGTTGCGAGATCGAGCGCGCCGGTCGGCTCGTCGCAGAGCAAGAGTTGTGGATGTGTGCTGATGGCCCGAGCGATGGCCACCCGCTGTTGTTCTCCGCCAGAGAGTTGGCTGGGGAAGTGGTCGCGGCGGTGTTCGAGACCAACAAGATCGAGTGCATCGGTCGGGGACATCGGCTTGTCTGTCAGTTCGGCTGCCACCAAAACATTCTCGACTGCCGTCAAGGTCGGAACCAGATTATAGAACTGAAATACAAAACCGACCTTCAACCGGCGATGCCGTGTCAGTTCTTCGCCGGAGAGCTTCGCGAGATCGCGCTCTCCGAACCAGACTTCGCCCGAAGTCGGCGTGTCGATCCCGCCGACGATATTCAGCAGTGTGCTCTTGCCAGAACCCGACGGTCCCACAACGACAAGCAACTCGCCCCGGCGAATCTCCAGATTGATGTGGTGCAACACGGGGACCGAGACATCCCCCATGTGATAGGTCTTGCTGACCTCTCGCAACCGCATCAGTGACGGCGCGCCGGCCGAAGACCTCGTGAAAGGTTGGACCGATGCAGTCGGTTCGTCCCCATTGGGTTCGTCGGCGTCGGGCATGACGGTGTCGGGCCTTTAGTCTGCTTCGGCGGGTGGGGGAGTGGCGCCCGGAGGTGGCGTCCCCTTTCCTTGGCGAATGTATTGGCCACGTGCCTGGGCGTATTCTTCGGGCGTCATGGTATCGAGTCGCTGTGGGCCGGTCCCGGGCGACTGATTCTTCGCGAAAAGCTGTTTGAGGAAAGGGATACACCATCCGCAACCGGTTCCAGCGCCGCCGCATTCGCTTAACTGGCTGGGGACTTTGGGGCGATGCACGCGAATATGGTTCAGGATCTTCCGTTGCGAAATGTGGAAGCAGTAGCAGACTTGGTCGTCAAGTTTCACCGGTTCGGATGCCTTCCTGAATCTGATTGGACCTTGCGTTGGCGTCACCGCGGCAGAACGGTTCCCACAGCCAAGCTCTCACTGCGCCTTAGGTAGACTGAGTTCGATCGATTGTTCGCCACGTGTCAGCTCCAGGCCCACCTGCTGGACGATCGCCTGGACGATTTCGCCGACCGTTGTATTCTCCAGCCGGAGAGTGATTGGCCGGGTTAATCGCTGGGTCAGCTCGCCGTCAGCGACTTTGTCCGATGGGGTGTTGTTTGACGCGTCCGTGTTGAAAGTGGGGCGGATCGGAACTCCCGCCAGTTCCTCCGCGACAAACAACAACTCTTCGGCCGGGACGGGCTTCTCTTGTTCAAAGAGAGCGATCGGCTGTCCTAGGACTGCGTCCCAGTCAATCACCGGTCGCGAGGCAACCTCCAGGTCGGAACCGTCGATACGCGGTTGCGCAGCCCGTGTCGGTGGTCTAGTGGCCACCGCCGGGACAAACGCATTCGCCACGCCCGATTCAACGACAGCAGGTGCGGTTTGCGGTGGTGCGTCAGCGGTGTTTGACGCGACGGTCTGCGGATCGGCTGTCGCAATCGAGGCCGAGCTCCCGGAATTGTCAGCGGTTGCCTCCCTAAACGAGGGGCTGTCGGGCGAATCTACGGAGGGCAAGCCGGCAGGATCCTCGGGGCCGTTACCGATTGCCAACGACTCTGTCTGATGCACCGGCCGGTTGGATCCGCTGCGGTCAGAGAAGATCGCAAACAGGAAGGCAACGGTGAAGAGTCCGGCAGTCAGCCAGACCACCACCAGTGGATTTCCCAGGACTTCCAGTCCGCGCCGAAATCCATCGGCCCAATCGATGCGAGTCAAGATGGCGCGGAACCGTTGCCAGTGCGAATGGGTATCGGAAGTGGTCGGTAAGCATTTAGGTGTGGTGTGGTGTGTCTGGGCAGGCGCCTGTTTGTTCTCGGTGGCAACCGCTTCGGCGATGAGGTCGCCACCCGAGGTGTTGACAATCCGCAGCGGCTGCGTGCATTCCGGACAGAGTATGACACGCTCGATATACTCTTTTTCGCGCACGCGCAGCCGGACGAAACAGTGCGGGCAGGTCAGTGGCTCGGCGGGCATTACTTGGCCCCTTTGGCCTTCGCTTTCTCTTCGACCGGATAGGGTGTCAGACCTCGATTTGCCGCAACGGGCTTGGTCAGCACGATTGCCTTCTTTGCCTGCTCGTCCAACACCAGGCACATCTGGTCGTACCGCTTAAGGATTTCCCACAAACCGACAATGGCGGGCGTCTCGGACATGGCGAATGTCTGGGGCATGTTCTTGGTGTAGCCCGACAGTTTGATCGCATCGCCGTCGATCTCGATGGGGACCTTGGATTCGTCGGCGATATAAGCGAACGCTTCCTGCAGTGGTGTCCGGCGGAAGTCCATGTCGATCGGCAGTTCCAACCGCTCGGCCAGAGTGGCGGGAAGATTGGAGCTTCCTCCGGGCGAGGGGGCCGGTTCTGTCGTGAAGTCGGTCCGCGTCGATTCGTCCCATGCCAGCAGACTCGCCAACGCCAGGTTGGGAGCGGCCCGCTCGGGGAGTTGCGTCGTCAGGCGAACGTGGCGGTCCGCGGCACCAGCCTTGGTGGCCAACTGAAAGGCCCGGATCATCGCTGGATACCGGCCAATTAACTGTCGCGGCCCGGCTTGTGTGGGATGCATAAACCGGACGGCAGTGACCAGTTGCTGGGGTAATTCGCCGAGTCGGCGGGTGAGTTCGTCTTCCACGCGGCGGGGACTCGTGCCCTGCTTGTTGCGGAGGAGCATCTCCGAATAGAACTCGCTTCCGAAATAGAAGCTCCAGGCAACTGTTTCGACATTATCGCCGAACAGTCCCATTAGTTTGCCGAATGCCGGACGGACATTCTCGGCGACGAGGAATTCCTGATGGCGGTGAGCATCGGCTGGTTCGAAGACCAAGGTCAATTGCCGCTTGCGGTCCGTATCCATCAAAATCTCTTCCACACCGGGCGAGGTGGGGCTGGGATACTTGACCGCGTCGATCATTTCGCCGGCCAGTGCGACCGGCGCGCCAGCGATCGTCTTGGTATCGTGAATGTAATACGCCCGATAGTCGACCACATACACGGGAGCGCCGTATTCGTCGATTCGCTCTCCGCGGAACTCGACGATCAGTTCGGACGGCTTCGCCTCTTCCACCATTCGGAAAACGGCCGCCACCTGTGGCGGTGTGCCGCGTGGACCCAGGATCAGGCCAAACGTGGCCTCCTCAAGCTGGCCCGGTTCCCGATGAGAGAGTTCCTTCAGTTTCGCTTCCGACCACTCCGCCAGTTGCTGGCCGAGGCAGTAGCGGACTTCTTCACCTCGGCTGCCGGCCTCCCACAACTCTGCCGGGCGAAGGTGGATGAGGATTCGCACTCCCGCTGGCATCATCAGGAGTTGGATCGGTTCGCCGTCCGTCGGGCTGCTCGCGACGGCCAGGGCTTCGTTATTGCTGAGCTTTTCTTTCTTGGCGGCGTACCCTTCGGTGACTGTCGGTTGTGGCTTGGTTTCGACGTCGACTGGGGCCGGCATCCACCTCGATCGGAAGGCGAACAGCAAGCAGGGTCCGACTAGGGCGGTCCCGCCGCCAATTGCCAAGGCGCGATTCCGCTTCCTGGCATTCCGCAGTTTTTGTTCTTTGATCCGTTGCAGTGGATCGTCCGGGGCGAGCCCACTTGCGGCAGAAGCCACCGCAGAATCGGGCACGGCAGAAACGGGCACAGCGGCAGATTGCGGCGCGCTGCCGCCAAAATCTGGAAACGCGGACGGTGACGCATCGCTGGCTGCAGGCCCTGGGAAGATGGACCCTTGTGGCGGAGTCACCCCCGGGAACCGCGGCTCGGTAGAAGTCGGATTGAAATTGGGGAAAGCCGGTTCGACAGGTTGACGCGGGGGAGCTGCCGTTGCGGGAGCATCGGGAATCCACTTTGCATCAGTTCCCACGGCCGGTTGCTGCGGTTCGACGAGTTCCAGTTGGACCTCGTCGTTGGATTCATCGAGCCGAAACCGGTGCCCGCACTTGGGACAGCGGCCCATCTTGCCCAACATGCTTCGATCGGGAAGCTTGAGGTTTTTCTGACATTTCGGGCAGGCAATATGGACGGTCGACATGGCAGATCTGGCAGTTTTGCTGTGGATTAGGAGGTGTGAAACGATGCCCTCGTGGTGACGGACTGGGCGACGCCAAACCGTATTCCGATTGGCGTGTCCCTTCATCCTACGCTTTCGGGCCTCCCACTGCCAAGACGATCGGGAAGCCTGGCGAACCCTTGCCGCGGAAGATTGTCTGACACGTGCCGGATTGACCGCTGGAAACAGGCTGTTTTTCGGGTCAATCCAGGGTTGGACGAATATGTCCGAGGTTGAACGACCCTGAAAAACCCCGCAGGACAGGGGAGTTGCGGGGGTGGCGGACACTGGTCTGGCCGATCTGCCAGGGATGCCGGTCCCAGTGCGTTGCCAGCTGTCGGCACACACCGCTAGAATACTCCTCGCCTGATGGCTGTTCCCAGAGTTGATATGCCGGGTCGATATTGCGCGCGGACTCGGGATGCGCAGGACCGGCGAGCCGCCTTTACCCCCCACTGTTTCACCTGACAGTAATTCACCTGACAGTAGCTGAGAGGTCACGGTACCGTGTTACGGACACATACGTGCGGCGAGTTACGGGCAGAACATGTCGGCCAGACCGTAACGCTATGTGGTTGGGT
>CALJUK010000698.1 GCA_937975745.1 uncultured Planctomycetaceae bacterium
CGATAGCGACGACGACGATTCCGATCGCCGCACCTCGAAACGCAAGTCGGTCCCTGCGAGAGAATGCGGGCCCTTTTGTCACCACGATCCGGAACTCTCCAATACTGACACGGCGAATCCGATTCGGCTCATCGCGGATGATGCCCAATTCGGAGAGTTGTCGCAGGCAACGGGCCACCTTCGTCTTCTGATCGCGTGCGATCAATGTGGCCGAGAATCCGAGGACGTTGACCGCCAGATGATTCAGGTTCAACGGGTGTGTGTGCTCGCAGCGGGCGAACAGTTTCGCCAGGAACAGGTAGAGCCGCCGACTGGCCGAATCGAGTTGACGGTAGTGTTGCCAGTCAAACCGCAGCTTGCCGCCAGTGGCATAGGCCAGTTCGAAGAACAGGGGATCCCAAACGATTCGCCAGGCGCGGCTGGAATTCGGATCGACAGGCAGCGAGTAGCTCAACAGTCCAAAGCTGACCCGCCGATGCTCGGCTCGGATGGGATCGTAGAAACTGTCGTTCTCGTACTGCACTGCGGCCAGCCGGCGGAGGGCAGCCGACAGGCGGTCATACTGCTTGCCACCTCGCCGGGAGCCGGTATCAATCATTCCCAAAGTCCGCAGGATGTAGTGCCGCGTCGCACAGAGTTCACCGTCTGAATCACGATCGGCCAGTGTGAGTCCCAGCAGGCCCCACAGGAAGAGTTCGTCGTGCGAGGAGAGCCCGTGTGGACAATGAACGAGAACACGGCCTGTGCGTCGTTTACGGCTCTTGTCTGTGAAGTCGAAGGACGTCTCGTGTGTCAGATTCGCTGACAGCGAGACGCGGCCATCGAGCGGGCAGAGGGCATGCTCGACCAGCGTCAGCTGGCCGGCGCCGGTTTGCTGCTGGTTCCATCGTCGTCCTTGGGCCATCGATCTCCGAATGCGTGTTCAACAAGCCCTACTTATCACGCAGGGCGAGTTTCCGACACCAAAAACTCGTTGACGAGCTGGGCCGATCCGTGGCAGCGTCTCTATGAGATTCCAATGACTTACCCAGAATTGCCACAGGCAATTCTTATCCGGCGGGAGGAGTGTGGCCCCAACGACCATCTGTCTCATCAACCAGAAGGGAGGCTGCGGGAAGAGTTCGACCTGCTTTCACCTGGCGGGTGCACTGGTGAACGAGGGGCTGCAGGTGCTGCTCATCGATGCCGACCCGCAGGGATCGCTCAGTCAGGGATTCTTCGGACCGGAACATGTCGAGCAGCTCTTTCCAGACCAGACAACTGCGGCACTCTTCGAGGAGGACTCTTTCAGGTTCCCGACCAGCGAACTCATCCAAACGACAGTGTTCGACGGGATCTTCGTTTGCCCCGCGAATCAGCGTTTGGCCCCGTTCAACACCCCCTCTCCGGAGCGTGACGGAGTCTCGCAGTTCGCACTGAGGGAGTTCATCGAGGACAAGCCAGCGTTCGACATCGTGCTGATTGACTGTCCGCCGAACCTGTATCGTTGCAGTTGGGCGGCGATGGTCGCGGCGGACTGGGTGATCATTCCCGTGCCGCCGGAGGACTTCGGTACACAGGGGCTGCGGGCCGTGCATCAGGCAATCCAGAATGCTCGACTGCTGAACCCACCATTGAGGCGGTTGGGGCACTTGGTGACCCGCTACGACTGCCGCCTGATCGTACATCGCTCCTATGAGCAGCGGCTCCGAGACCTGTATGGCGAGTTGGTCCTGGAGACGGTCATTCCGGAAGCGTCCGCGTTCAAGGTCGCCCTGGCTTGCCGGAAGCCTGTCGAATTCTGCAGCCGCCGGTCGAAGGCGGCCGTTTTGACACGAGCGCTGGCCCGTGAGATTCTCGACCGCATCGCGATGAAAAATGCTCAGCGGCACGTCGCCTGAATGGACGATATGGTCCACGATGTCTGTCGCTGTTAATGGGAGAGTCCCGCCATGGCAACGACCAGTCAGCTCCTCAACGATGTCAGCCGCAATCTGGATGAATCGATGGGCGTCCGCAGTACGGACTTGCGGACCCCATTGAGTCCTGTGCCCTCGCCGAAAGACGCCGGCCGCCGGCGACGACGCGATGCGGGCCGGATCGAGATCGATCGCGTGATTCCCGACCCGGAACAACCGCGTACGGAGTTCAACGACGATGCACTCAGACGGCTGGCAGCCAGCATCCGTGCGAAAGGCCAGTTGATGGCGATCCGCATCCGCTGGTCCGATCTGCACAGCAAGTGGATCATTGTTTCCGGCGAGCGCCGCTGGCGCGCCGCGCGTCTGGCGGGCCTCAAGACGATCGACTGCGTATTCCACGATGACGATCTGTCGGAAGCCGAAGTGCTGGAACAGCAGCTCGTCGAGAACCTGCTTCGCGAGGACCTGCGTCCCATCGAAGAAGCCAGGGGATTCGCCGCGCTGATGGAACTCCACGACTGGAACGGTAAGCAGGTTGCCGAGGCGTTGCATCTTCCGGCTTCGAAGGTGAGTCGGTCGCTGGCACTGCTCGATCTGCCGCCCGACGTCCAGGAGCGCGTGGAAGCGGGAGAGCTGGCGTCACGTTCGGCCTACGAGTTGACCAAGCTGCCGGACGAATCCAGCCGTCGCCGTCTGGCCGATGACGTCACTCGCAAAGGAATGACGCAGACGGAGACCGCACGCACGGTTCGGCAACAGCAAGGAAGTCGGCGAAAATCGAATCGCCGGTCCGCCCATCCGAAGGTTGACTTCTGGGCTGAGAACAAATGCCTAGTCTCTGTCTCGTCCAAAGAAGCGATCACGTATCACGATGTGAAGGAGGCGCTTCAGCAGGCCCTGGAAGAAACCGAGACCCGCATCCGCAGCAACATCCAGATCCTGTAGCCTGCGTTGAGGGGGCTTTACTTGCGATCAAAAGACGTGGTACGAGAGAATCTATGCTTCAGTCATTCATCGGACGATTCGACCACTCTGGCCTCCGCTCCCTGCGGTTCGAGCCAGACTATGAAGAAGAACGGCGGTTCGTGGGTGTGGTTCCCGGCGGTTTCTGGGCGGTCGTCGATTCCGATGAACTGCCGACCATCCACCGAGCGTTAATCGCCGGCCAGCGACAGACGGCTCTCGAACTCATCGTTGACCGGGCTCGGTCGGTCGGACGTGTCTGTGGCTGATGGCCTGGCCAGCCAAGCGTGAGGCAAGCAGTGATCGGCGGACCTGCCTGCTGACGCCACGAACTGCGATTGCTTCACTTCTGTTTCTCGGTGCGTGCGCGGTCCTCGTGTTGACGATCGGGACGCCGTTGTCGTTGCTCGTGCTCGCCGTGTTCGTCTGCCTGCTGCTCGGCATCCTCGTCGTCCTGAACGTCAGGCTGCTTGAGTCAATCCCTCCGATGCAGCGGCAACCGGAATTGCTTCAGATCCTACTTGATCTTGCCAGTGACCGGGAACTGGCGAGTGCGCATCAGTCAATCGCGGAAGAGCTGCAACGGACTGCCCAGCAGC
>CALJUK010000699.1 GCA_937975745.1 uncultured Planctomycetaceae bacterium
CGCGTCGAGTTCCCAGGGACGGGACCGTTGCACTTTGCTGTCGACTGCGCTGTAAGCGATGCCGTTGGTGTGAATCAGCCGTTGGGCAAGCTGAGACCGGCGGGCGAATTCCTCTCGGCCCCGTTCGTTGATCGACGCGACAAATGGTTGCCAATGGGGGCGCACCTGTCCGTCGGACGTGAGCATTTCGTCATAAGCGGTCGCCGGAGGCCGATAGCCGTCAAACAGGTTCTCGCCGGCCGGCAGGCTCGTCTTTGTCGGCGATGTGCTCATCGGGCAGTTCGTCCTGAATGCCGCGTCTGCTGGTCTGAAAACGCGATTGGTCTACACTCGGCCACCGTCTGGCCTGTCACGGTCCGGCCTGTCTCCTGATCGAGCACGCGGGCCGCGAATGTCCGCCGTGGTTCGCGCCCCCCCTTCAACATGACGGTCGCCTCAAATCGAGTGTGAACGGATACTCCGGATTCAATTCCGTAGGAGTCGGTCTGATCACGCCCGGGGTATGGCCTGTCTCGACAAATCGAGCCGCCCGTCGGCTTTCGGCCTCGTACGCGTTCACGGGAAAGGTGCGGTAGTCCCGTCCCGCCGGATGAGCGACGTAATACGTGCATCCCCCGAGCGACTTTTCCTGCCAGAGATCCACGATGTCAAATACCAACGGCGTGTGAATGGGAATGTTCGGGTGGAGACAGCGGGGAGGCTGCCAGGCCCGATACCGAACCGCCGCCACATATTCGCCTGCAACGCCCGTCGGATGCAACGGGACTTTCCGACCGTTGCAGGTGATGGCATGACGCGCTCCGACTAAACCCTGCACACGAACCTGCAGCCGTTCGACAGACGAGTCGACAAACCGGCTTGTCCCACCGGCACTCGGCTCCTCTCCCAGGACATACCAAGGCTCGATGGCCTGCCTGAATTCCAAGCGGATGTCGTCGCGGGCCGTCTCGCCGATCTTCGGGAACCGGAATTCAAACTGCGGTCGAAGCCAGTCGAGTTCCAGCGGCAGGCCGGCCTGCCGGCATTCGTCCATCACATCGCGGAGATCCTGCCAGACGAAGTACGGCAGCAGAAAGCGGTCGTGCAGCGACGTTCCCCAGCGGACCAGCTTCTGACGGTAGGGCTGTTCCCAAAACTTCACGACCAGTGCGCGAATCAGCAGTTGCTGGACAAGGCTCATTCGGGAATGGGGTGGCATCTCGAACGCGCGAAGTTCGACCAGGCCAAGTCGACCGCTGGCCGAATCGGGCGAGTACAAAACTCCGCCCGGTGCGTGTTGCCCGTGATGTCCACCAGCAGGTTTCGAAAGGTCCGATCGACCAGCCAGGGAGGGACATACCCGCCGTCGGGGATTTCGTTGAAGGCAATCTCCAGTTCGTAGATCGCATCCTGCCGACCTTCGTCCACACGGGGCGCCTGACTGGTTGGTCCCACGAACGTGCCGCTGAACAGGTACGACAAACTGGGATGATTGTTCCAGTAGCCAAGCAGACTGCGGAGCAGATCGGGCCTTCTGAGGAATGGGCTGTCGGCCGGTGTTGCGCCTCCCAGGACAACATGGTTCCCGCCACCGGTGCCGGTATGTCGACCGTCCAGGTCAAACTTCTCGGTCCCCAGCCGGGTGAGGCGGGCATCTTCGTACCAGCCGGAAATCAGACTGACCAGTTCGTCCCATTTCTGGGTGGGATGCACGTTGACCTCGATCACACCGGGATCGGGTGTCACCTGAATCAGCTGAATTCGTGGATCCCGGGGAGGGAGATATCCCTCGATGACAACCGGCAGCTTGGTCTGCATGGCTGTCACTTCGAGGGCTGCCAGCAAATCCAGATAATCTTCCAGGCGTTCGAGCGGAGGCATGAAGACGTGGATTCGCCCCTCGCGGGCTTCCACGCACAACGCCGTCCGGACCACGCGCGCCGGTGACGTTGTCGGATCGAGATCACGATCGAGATCGGTTGCCCGTTCCTGTTCTGCAAAGCGGGTATCGACACCGGCGAGGCTCTCGGCTTCCGGCGCGCCGGGGACGGTCCGCTGCTGCTCGCGCAACGGATGCGGGGGAAGGGGAGTTCGCTTGTCTAAGGGGTCCAGTTCGGTGGGAACCGGTCGATTGGCCGGTTCGACATACGGCAGCGAGTCGAGGGGAAGTCGCAATCCGATCGGAGAATCGCCCGGCATGAGCGTCAAATGCTTCTTCCGGACGGGCCAGGGCCCGCTCACCCAGACCGGCCGGCTCTGCCACCACTGTCGCCGCAATGGCAGGACACAACCGCGCGGTGTACTCAGCCCCCGTTCAAAGGTGGCCACCATCCGGGCCCGCTCCTCTGGATCATCCAGCTTTGGATCAGTCGGGTCGACATTGATGGGCAAGACCGACTCTCGCGCCAGGTAGTGCGCCGGATCTTCGTACGCCAGGCGAATCCATTTCTCGCCCACGTCCAATACGCCCGCCAAGGCTCGGGTAAAACGCTCGGCTTCTTCCGGCCCGTAACCGTAGTTGTGTGTGATATCCGCATACAGATCCGGATTGCTCCAGATCGGTTCGCCATCCAATCGCCAGTAACATCCGAAGGCCCACCGGGGAAGCGATTCCCCCGGGTACCATTTTCCCTGCCCGAAATGCAGCAATGCCCCCTTGGCGAAGCGGGCACTGACCCGATGAAGCAGTTCCGAAGCCAACCGCCGCTTGTTGGGACCGACAGCCGCCGTGTTCCACTCGGCACCTTCCATATCGTCGATCGAGACGAAGGTCGGCTCGCCTCCCATCGTCAGGCGGACATCGCCGGACTGCAATCGGGCGTCGACCTCATGACCGGCGGCGTTGATCGCATCCCATTGCGGATCGGTGTAGGGCTTGGTCACGCGTGCATCTTCGTAGATGCGCGAAATCGACATGTCGAACTCGAACTCGCTCTCGCACGGTTCGACTCCCCCCTGGATGGGGGCCGCGTCGGTCGGATCGGGCGTGGCTGCCAACGGCAGATGGCCTTCGCCGGCCAGCATTCCCGATGTCGGATCCATTCCGATCCAGCCCGCTCCCGGCAGAAACACCTCGGTCCAGGCGTGCAGGTCGGTGAAGTCGGAAACGGCTCCGGCCGGTCCATCCAGCGGGAGAACATCCGGTTGCAGTTGGATCAGGTAGCCCGAGACAAACCGCGCAGCCAATCCCAGATTGCGACAAATTTGCACCAGCAACCAGGCGGAGTCCCGACAGCTACCCGACTTCAGCGTTAATGTCTCGTCGCACCCCTGAATGCCGGGCTCCAACCGGACGACGTAACCAATCTTCTCCTGGAGCTGTTGGTTCAAACGCACCAGTACATCGACAATGCGTGCCGGACTGCGGTCGACCTTCTTCAAGTAGGCTCGCAACTCGGGACCAACCGGCTCGGTCTCCAGAAACGGGCGCAGGTCCCGCTCGAGCGATGGCGAATAGCGGAACGGCCACATCTCGGCGGACGAATCGACGAAAAAGTCGAACGGATTGATGACCGTCATGTCGGCAACCAGGTCAATCTCGACCTCGAAGTGACGCGTTTTCTCAGGGAAAACCAGCCGCGCCACGAAGTTGCCGTGCGGATACTGTTGACAGT
>CALJUK010000700.1 GCA_937975745.1 uncultured Planctomycetaceae bacterium
CCTGATTCTGCGAGATTTCGAAACCGCTCGGCTTGCCGAGTACGCACAACTGCTGCAGGACAACGCGGCCGAGCTGATGAAGTCTGAGCCGCGCTGCAAAATTGAAGTCATCGTTCGCAAGCAATACCGCAACATGCGAGACGGCTTGCTGAAGGAACCGCGGGCGATTGCGAAGGCAACGGACGCGATCCGGGCAACTGGAATCGAACCGCGGCACTCGATCATTCGTGGAGGAACTGACGGATCACTGCTGACGGAACGTGGCTTGCCCACGCCCAATCTCTCGTCCGGTCAGCACAACCCACACTCGCCTTTGGAATGGACCAGCCTGGAAGAGATGCGCCGCAGTGTCGAAGTGCTGATTGAATTGGCCCGGGCCTGGGGCGCAGAGCTGGCGGACTGATTGTTCAGACAAACGATCTTCAGCAGGGGAGAAGATCGCTTCACATTTGGTGGTGGATATCTGGCAGATGAGAATCGGAATTTTCGGCGACGCGCACGACCACTTGGACCATGTTGTTCAGGCGGTGAATCTGTTTAACGCCATCGGCTGCGAAATGGTCTTGTTCGCGGGGGACTTCGTGTCGCCCATCATCGTGCCAAAGCTCCGGCGTCTGGAGTGCGGTTTCGTCGGCTGCTTCGGAGACAACGAAGGGAACCGCCTTGGAATCGAGGGCGGGATGCGGGTCGTCGGCGATGTGGCGGCGCCTCCGATTGGAGTCCGCGTCAAAGACGGAACTCGGATTCTGCTGATGCACATACTCTGTCAGGATCAGGAACTGCTAGAGGGGGCCGACGTCATTGTCTCGGCCCACACTCATCGACCAACCATCGTCAAAGACAAGCGAGGAAGGCTGTTTATCAATCCGGGCGAGACGAGCGGCTGGACATATCGCAAACCGTCTGTTGCCGTCCTGGAGACCGCACCGCTATCGGCCGAGATCATCCCTTTGACGCCGCAATTCTTGTCTCTGGACCAGATACGTCCACAAACCGTATAGAACCGCCGTGAACAACGGTCGGTGGTGCGACTGCGACGAAGATGATGCGGGGGCGAAGGCCAATCTCGCAGGTTAGCAGTCTGTACTGAGAGCCGCCTCGCAGCGGGTCCAAGGTCCGCCGTCAGGGCATCGTGAAGTCCTGATCGTCGAGTCGGACTGTCAAAACGGCACACGATGCTTTCCGAACGACCTTCTCGGCGACGCTCCCCAGCAGGACGTGTGGTAACGCCGAGCGACCATGTGTGCCCATCACCAGCAGGTCGGCCTTGTGCTCGCGGGCATACCGGATGATCTCCAGAAACGGGGGGCCGTTGCGAGTCGCCAGCACGACCGGTCGGTGCCCAGCCCACTTCTGAGGCGTCAACTCGGCGAGCTTGGCGATTGCTCGTTTCTCCGCCTCTTCAATCTGCTTCGGGAGGTTCTCCAGATACGCGGGGAAAGCCAGCCCCATGCCAAATTCTGGCACGGATGTCTCTGGAGTGTGGATGACGTGCAGCAGATGCAGTTCGCTGTCGAACTGTTCAGCGATGACGCTGGCATACTCGAATGCGCGCTCCGAGTGGCGACTGAAATCGGTCGCCAGAACGACGCGATCCAGTTTGAGGGTCGCCTCGGTGTTCATCCTACACCCCCAAATCGAGTCGATTGCTATG
>CALJUK010000701.1 GCA_937975745.1 uncultured Planctomycetaceae bacterium
GAACTTGAGAATGCGCTGCGTCATCTCCTCGTTGAGCTGTTCGACGATCTCCTCGATACGCGTGGGATGGATGCGGCCGTCGTCGAGCAGCTTCGCCAGCGCTTCGGACGCCACAGCGCGACGCACAGGATCGAAGCAGGACACCACCACGACGCCCGGGGTGTCGTCGACGATCACGTCGACGCCGGTGGCTTTTTCGAAGGCGCGAATGTTGCGACCTTCGCGGCCGATGATGCGGCCCTTCATCTCATCATTGGGAATGTCGACGGTCGAGACGGTCGCTTCGGACGTGTGTGCTGACGCATACCGTTGAACGGCCATGGCGAGCATCTCGCGAGCCTGCTTGTCACACTTTTGTTTGAGTTCCTGCTGATGTTTGAGGATCAACCCACCGGTTTCGTTGGTCAACTCGCGGTCGAGACGATCCAGCAGCAGGTTCTTTGCCTTCTCTTTGTCAAGATCGGCGATGCGGTACAGTTGCTCCTGCTCTTCTTTGAGAACGCGATCGAGTTCGTGTTCTTTTGCTTCAAGACTCCGCTGGCGGTCGGCCAACTTGGCCTGAGTTGTTTCCAGCATCCGTTCCCGCTTGCGGTAATCCTCAAACTGTTCCGCAAGTGCTGATTCACGCTTGTCCAACCGGCGTTCGTCGTCCCGGAGTGACTCGCGGATTTCGTTAAGTTCTTTTTCGACCTCTTCCCGCCGGGCCAGAAGTTCTTCTTTGGCTTCCAACTCGTGCGTCTTACGGAGGTTGGACGCGTCCCGCTGAGCTTGCTCGACGATTTCTTCTCGAGTGCGGTAAGCCTTTCCGAGCCGAATCCGCTCAAAGGCGAAGCCAATCCCGCCACCGACGGCCAAGAAGATGACTGCGATGATCCATTCAGTGCCCATCCGGGTGCTCTCTTTCGCGCTCGCAATCCGAGAATCTCTTCCCGG
Organism: uncultured Planctomycetaceae bacterium; assembly: GCA_937975745.1. GTDB lineage: Bacteria > Planctomycetota > Planctomycetia > Planctomycetales > Planctomycetaceae > CALJUK01. The sequence goes on from CALJUK010000701.1 coordinate 934, forward strand.
TACGGTTTGCGTGCGGCAACCGACCAGGGGTCGCACGCTGAAGAGACGTGGGGATGCGGGATCCCAGCCAGTCTCCCTTCGCGGGCGACCGAGCACCGTTGGGCGAGACCGCAGTGAGAGGCCTGCGTAGCGGTCGCGGTCAGCGATCGGCAGGCGACACGGCGGCAAATCGGGCAGGCATCAGTTCGATCGAGACAGTCCGGCTGACAGGCTGGATTGTCGCAATCCGGTGGCACCCACAATCGCTTCGGCCGAAGTTTGCCGTGGTGAAAGTTGGTCGGGCTGCGGAAGCCGGTTTCCATCTGACACCTGCAATACCGGCCAACAGATTGACCGACGGGTGACGACATCAGTCGCCTCCCAACTGTCACCAAGGCAACGCGGAGCCCCTCCCGTCGGGTGGAGCTTGCCGCGGCCTTGGCCGCCCGGAAAGTCCGGGCGGAAATGTGTCCCTCGAACGAAGCTGCTTTCCAGCGACGACACGACTTCCGGCAGGCTGCAAAAACACAGCCCAGCCAGTAGCGACGTCGCCACTGTGACAAGGAGCGGTAATATTTCGAGGATCACATCTGCCATGAGCGAAGTTTCGACGAATACGCTTGGGTGACCGTTCAGACTGATTTCCAATTCGTCTTCTGTGGCGAGGGCCGGTCACTTGCGAGAATCCCGCGGACGAGGTCGTTCGAACGGGCACAGGAGAACCGGACTTCGCTTCAAATTGAATTGGCGCGCCTCCCCGACAAAGCCGGGGTACTCAGAGTCTCCAAAAAGGCAAAAGTCATTGAACCTCCGACAACGCCGAGAGGCACGTGGAACGACGGCAGAAGACTGCGGCAAGGCAATCTTCCGAATTCGATTCCCGGGCTGTTTCTCGGAGTCGGCGGATGTGTAAGATCGCTGTGTTGAAAGTGAATCCACATCGACAACGAAGTTGTGTCGAGCATGGATTTGATCCGAACAGCCGTAAGCAGCTGGCAATGTTCACCAGCTGAAACTGTCTGCCGATCGGATGCCGGCTCGCAGTTCGATAACGGCTTTTCGTAAGTGTATACTACCAACGTGAAACCGGCGGTCAACTCAATTCGTCCGAAGTCCGGGCCGGATTTCAATCTACCAAAAATTCCCAGTCGACTCATCTTGTAGAGTTCTGCACACAATCACGGGGTTTCCACATGTCATCTGCCGCGAACTCGTCCCGGCAGGCATCCGAGAACCGACAGCCGTCGGCACCGGCAGCCAGGCAATCCGTTGCGGAAGAGACGGAGTTCCTCACGTTGGACGCGACGCGCGGAACGGCGGAAGCGCGGCGAGATTCGCGTTTTCTGGAGATCCTGGCCGGGGGACTGCAGCAGTGCGAATTGAAAGGCCAGGCAGTTCTGATTGGCGTTTCCGGTGGTGCCGACAGTGTTGCCCTTCTCTGCGGGACGCAGACTCTGGCTGTCGAATACAACTGTCACGTGGTGGCCGCACATCTGAACCATTCGTTGCGAGGAGATGCTTCCAACGAAGATGCCCGGTTCGTTGCCGACCTGGCCGAGCGGTTGCAGATTCCCTGCCACATCGGACACCGTGATGTCTCGCAAGAGGCAGACGCATCGGGTGTGGGGCTGGAAGAAGCGGCACGTCGCGCGCGGTACGAGTTTTTGGTGGAAGCTGCCGACCGGGCGAACTGTTCGATGATTGCGACAGCCCACACGGCCGATGACCAGGTCGAGACTCTGCTGCACCATATCGTGCGGGGTTCAGGACTGGGGGGACTGCGGGGGATGCCTTTCACGCGTCCGCTGACACAAAATGTCCGGCTGGTCCGGCCGTTGTTGGAGGCACGCCGCGAGCAGATTGAAGCCTGGCTGACAGAGCTCGGACAGGCTTATTGTGTGGATGCGACCAACACCGACACGCGAATGACGCGGAACCGGATCCGCCACGAACTGCTCCCACTGCTTCGGTCGCAATTCAATTCGAACATCGACGGCTGTCTGCTGAAGCTTGGAGAACAGGCTGCGGCGGCACACGATGTCATCATGACGTTGGCTGAGGAGCGGCTCTCCGAAGCGCTGATCGAGCAGACTCCACGCGTGGTGCGTTTGCGTCGTCAGATTTTTCTGTCAGCTCCGGAGCACCTGCGCCGCGAATGCTTCGTACGGCTGTGGTGCCAGCAGGACTGGCCGCGGCAGGCGATGGGCTTTCGCGAGTGGGACCGGCTTTCGCGCCTGGTCGAAACGAGCGAGTCGGCCACACTCCCCGGTCGGATTCAATGCCATGTCCGCCGCGAGGTCATGACCCTGCAGTCTCCGGACTGTTAGGACTCGAACATTCTCGCCGCAGCTGTCGATTTGCCCGTCTGCCCGGATCGGGCAGAATTTCAACTGGAATGTAGCATTGGCTCCTATTGATGGGTAGGATCCGACATTCCACCGAATAGCCATGTCTTGAAATTCTGCCGAAATCGACCATGGGCGCCGGTGACACCGGCGAAGTTTTCATCTGAGGAGATGACAGCGATGAGTAGTGAAGCGAGTCAGCGTCTCGGTTCGGGAGAGAGTGGTCCCAGCGAGAAGGTCTTGTTCTGGGGCTGTTTCGTGGCGTTGGTGACCACCGCGTTCGGTTTCATCGCTCGGATGTTTCTTATTCCCACCTGGGGAGCTGAGTTTGGTCTCGATCCGGCCGAACAGGGACGACTGGCCGGTATCGGCATCTGGCCGTTCGCTGTCAGTATCATCGGCTTCAGCCTGGTGATCGATCAGGTTGGCTACAAACGCTCGATGATCATTGCTTTCTGTGGCCACATGATCTGGGCCGTCATGGGTGTCAGTGCCTACTTTGTCTCTCAAAGTGGAGATAAAGAGACGGCCTTTTCGCTGATCTACTGGGGAAGTCTGATTCTGGCGCTGGGCAATGGAACGGTCGAGGCGTTTATCAATCCCGTCGTCGCAACGATGTTCAACACAGAAAAGACGAAATGGTTGAACATTCTGCACGCCGGTTGGCCGGGCGGGCTGGTTGTTGCGGGCATCATTACAATCTTCATCGATCAGGTCCCGTGGTTCGTGAAGGTCGGCCTGATCGCTGTGCCGGCGATTGTTTACTTTCTGATGCTGCTGCCGTGCAGGTTCCCCGTCAACGAGCGTGTTGCCTCTGGCGTGAGTTATCGCGACATGCTGGCCGAGTTTGGTGTGATGGGCGCACTCGTTGTCGGATTTCTGATTACGCTGCAATTGATGGACTTTTACTCCAATGGGAATGCTAACCCGCTAAGCGGGACCGAGAAGACGGTCTTCATTGCGATTGGGGCGGCCATCGTGCTGGGATTTGGTCTCTACACCAAGGCTGCCGGCCGGGCGCTGATGTTTGTGCTAATCCTGATCATGATGCCGCTGGCGACGACGGAAATTGGGACCGATGGTTGGATCACTGGCATCATGGAAGGTGTGGCGGAAGGCCGCTTCCATCCCGGTTGGATTCTGGTCTACACCTCGGTCATTATGATGGTCCTGCGATTCTTCGCCGGTCCGATCGTCCACCAATTGTCTCCACTTGGCTTGTTGGCGATCAGTGCCGTGCTGGCAATCACGGGTCTGTACACACTCTCCTTCACCACGGGGGCGGCAATCTTTCTCGCAGCGACTTTGTACGGTGTCGGCAAGACCTTCTTCTGGCCGACAATGCTGGGAGTGGTTTCTGAGCAAACACCGAAAGGTGGGGCTTTGACGCTGAATGCCATTAGCGGCATCGGCATGCTGGCCGTCGGAACGCTCGGCTTCCCGTATATTGGCTCACTGCAGTCTGATGTGCAGTTGAAGGCGCTTGCTGCCAGCGAGCAGATTCAGCAGGAGATTCCCGGGCTGGTTCAGGACGGCCAGGTGACGGCCGTTGCTGATAAGAGCATTTACGAGATCATCAACTACAAGACGGTCGACAATGCCAAGATCGACTCGATGATCGACGAGTTGCCAGCTGCCCAACAGGCCGAAGCACGCGAGACGGTCAAACAGGTGATGTCCCGGAGCAATCAGGGAGCACTCGCTTGGATGGCGCTCTTCCCCATGATTATGCTGGCCGGCTATATCCTGCTGATTGGCTACTTCCAGATGCGGGGCGGTTATACCGCTGAAGTTCTGGTCGGCCACGCCGCGGACGACGCCGAGTTTACCGGCGGTGTGGAAGCGGCAGTCGAGTAGTCGAGACGAGGGGGCTCAATCACCCCTCGGATCGTTTGTTCGCCGAGAGAGGCAGTTCGAGTCGCTTCCAGTCGACGACGAGTTTTCCTCCGGTTGCTTCATGTTGATTTGCCCATCCTCGCAGAAGCTCCAGGCAGGCATGATCAACAAAGGCGAGTTGGTCGACATCCAGGGTGATCGTATCACCGGGATTGACTTCATCAAGCGCTGAGGCCAAACGAGGCAAGACGACAAAAGTCGCGTAACCGCGAAGTCGAATAACTCGGCCGTTCACGGTCTCCATGGGTTCGGAGCTCACCTCGAGGTATGTGATCCTGTGCAGCAGATTTGCCCCGGATAAGATGATGCCGATGATCACCCCTGTGAGTAAGTCGACACCAACGACGATGGTCGCTGTGGCCAGGTAGATTCCAACCTCCGCCTTCCCATGTCGCCAGAGATCCTTGATTTTTGTGAGATCGATCAGCCGGTAGCCAATGTAGACGAGCGTTGCCGCCAGGCTTGAGGTGGGGATGAGTCGCAAGATCGACTCCAGTGAGGTAACGAACAGCAGCAGCCATATCCCGTGGAAGATGGTCGACATCCTCGACCGTGCTCCGGCGGCTACGTTGGCCGAACTTCTGACGATCACCCCGGTCATAGGCAAGGCACCCAGAAGGCCGCAGCACATGTTCCCAATACCCTGCGCTGTCAGCTCTTGGTCAAACTTGGTGCGTGGTCCAGTGTGCATTTGGTCGAGAGCTACGGCGCACAACAACGTTTCGGCACTGGCAATCAAGGCGATGACCAATGCCGCCTCGATAACCCCGGCCCAAGGAGCGTCCGTCAGTGTTGCCGACCCGATGATGTGGACGTCGTTGAGCAGGTTGTTGGGGACTTCGACAGAGACGATGGGCAGAGCCAGCGTCGCGGCGACGATTGTCGCGGCAGAAATTCCCAGTAGCGGCGCCGGAACAATCGGAAGATGTCTTTTTCCGAATCGCTCCCAGAGCACGATTGTCACGATGGTCAGAATTCCCATATAGGCCGCCCACGAATGGTTGCGCAGGCTCATCAAGAACTCTGTCATCGTATTTGCTGCTGTCCCTTGTGCCTTGATCAGAGTTGCAGCATCAATTTGGCGAGACTGCAACTCATCAAGAGTGATCCGGCTGGCTGCCAATGCGGCATTAGCGGCACTGCGGATTTGGGCGGCACGTTCGCGGTCGTGGATCTTAAGCTCAGAGGCTTGCAAAACCCGGACTGCGGCCTGTAAGTCGGCGTGGATACCCTCTTGCTCGCGCACGAACGAGCCGAATGCCTGCTCGTTGTCAATCAACTCGCGTACAGAATGGCCTCGCAATTCTTCCGGGTGCGCGTGGTCTGGGAGTCGTTCGAGAATTCGCTCGCGAAGTCCCAGTTGCCTTCGGTGAAGGTCCCCAATCACCTGCAGTTCGCTCTTGCGGAGTTGTCGCTCTTCGCGGTCAGTCAACCGCGTCGTTCCGATTGCCTTGACGATCGCACTTGGAATTGTCAGCAGGTTGGAAGGACCCGTTTTCTTCGGCGTATCATCGACCATGACGTGGAACTGGCTGGCGAGAATCAGCACGCCAATCCCACTAAGCATTCCGTGGACGACTGCTGGTGATACTGCCCGAAACCACTGCCCAATTTTCAGCATTCCTGCAGCAATTTGCATCCCGCCCGCGACGAGAACCGCCAAGCCGATCATTTCGAGACCGATGTGTTGGATCAGGTCAAAAACGACGACCGTCAGGCCAGCCGCTGGTCCACTGACCTGCAGTGGTGAGCCTGCAAAGGCTCCTGTGACAACACCACCGATAATTCCCGTAATGATTCCGGCCGCAATCGGCGCACCTGATGCAATGGCGATGCCCATACACAGGGGGAGTGCCACCAGAAACACGACCAACGAAGCGGGGAGATCCCGACGCAGGTGTTCAAGTGTCGTTCTGCGAGTCTGATCTCGTCCCGGCTCCTCTGCGGGTTGGCTACCGTCGTGATCATTGTGACTTGTCGACTCGGGATGCGTCACAGTCGGTC
>CALJUK010000702.1 GCA_937975745.1 uncultured Planctomycetaceae bacterium
CCGGTCGTCACCCAGCAGATCGCGAGAAAGAACTGCAAAAAGCCCTCGTTCGCCGTCCAGAATTGCCGGGTCAGCATCACGGTGACGTACCCGAGGTAACCGAACGCATCGGCCAGGTACATCAGGAAGCCCAGGTTTCCCCGCTCGCGCGTCATGGCCAGTAACCGCTCAAAAATCGTTGTGTGCATCGCCACGTACGGGAGGCAAACCCCCAGACCGAGGCAAACCATAACTGAGCACGCCCCCAGAATGCCGGCCTGCCGGGCGAGCAATGAAGCGATGACGGTTGCAAACCCCAGGCAGCAAGTCGCCAGAGACACGAAGAACGCCCGCCGATTGTCAACGATGTAGACCGACAGTCCATTGATCACAAGGACACCAATTGCCACGCAAGTCTCCGAACGTGTGAAAATACTCGGCGGCACTTCGGCCCCCAATCCACGCCAAATCTCCGGGGCAAAATCCGCTCGGATGCTGCGGGCAATCGTAACCAGCAGGAACATCAACACCAGCAATGTCAGTCCGCCCGCATAGCGGAGCATCAGGCCGCGGCGCTCGGACTGGTTGAGTGTCTGGCGGGCAGTCCGCGCCTGAATGTCGCGTTCGCTTGGGATCGGAATCCGGGTCAGCATGGCCACGCCGATACAGAGCGGAAGCAGGAATAACAGTCCCGCGACGCACGGCATCCAGACCTCTGGAACACCACAACCCAGCAACCACGTTCCCACTGACTTGGTCATTCCGTCCGCCAGGATGAAGCTGGCACACAACCCGGCAACTAGCGCTTCGGTCAGTTCTCGACCTTCCAGAAAGCTGAGTACCAATCCGAAGACCATTCCGAGCGCCAGTCCGTTGAAAAACAGGCATGCTGCGTTCCAGGGGCGGGGGATGAGCCCGAAGAAGACCAACGCCAACTCCGCTGCGGCAATAAGACTCAGCAGTGCGACGGCCCGGCGCTCACGAGGCATTTCGGAAATGACACGGATGCCGATAAACTTCGAGACCATGTATCCCAGCACTTGCGCTGAAACAACAACCGTTTTGAAATCGATGCCCCACACATCGGCCCCGGTGTAACTCGCTGCCGCAAATGGCTTGCGGAAGCCATACATGCAGAAGTACGTTCCGAATGCGGCCGACGCGGCCCAAATGGCCCATAACGACGCCCGCCGATCGGTTGGTTTTTCGGCCATGGTTGGCTCGGACATGGAATGGTCGGCCCTTCTCGTACGCCATCCCGCGAACCTGAATTCGCCGTTGATGAACGGATGAAAAACATTCGTGGTGAATCCGGTCACGCGCCATGATGGTCCACTGTTATCGCAGTGTCCAAGTTAATGGCCTCCAGTCAAGTTGCTCGCACCCGACGCCACGGTCGGTGTTATGACGGCCTTCGGAGTCCGGATTGCACCGTTCGGTCAGATCGGCCCCTTGCGTTCACCAGTTTCAATCCTTCGAGACTCACGTTGATCAGGTTCGAATGGTTGTCGCAGGTGTTACACCCGCAGACCCGCGCGAGACCGAGAGAATGTCGAATGGCATTCGCCGCGTGTCCAGCGTTGTGAGTGCCACGAGTTTCGCGTTTCAGCGCGATTGCAATGGTCGCAAAACCGCAGAAAGTTTCTGGCTGCGTCTTCCATTTCTCGCGATTCCCGACTGAAATGGAGGCCTCGCCACCAAGGGCTTTTCCACTCCCGTTGCAAAGGAGTTTTCCGTATGTCTGCTCGGACTTCCACCACACAGATCAGAACCGAGGCAATGCCCGACGACACATCAACTGGGCCAATCGCGGCGAAAATTTCGTCCGCGCGGTTCGCCTGCTACATCGTGTTGCTTTCGGTGTTCGTTGTCACGGCCAGCGACGCAACGGCTGCCGACAAACCGGTCGGCCATCTGGCAGGCACTGCCGTGATGCCCGAGATGAAAGACCCGGCTGCGGAAATGGTCGCAGGGATCGATCGCTTCCTGTTGAATCGATTGGAAGCCCTTCGCGAGCAGCGTTATCAGCAGGCTGTTGTGGGTGTCGGTGGGGCTCTGGGATCAGCGGACGCCTATCGGCAGCGGTTGGCCTGGATTCTGGGTGTCAGGGAAGAAAGGATT
>CALJUK010000703.1 GCA_937975745.1 uncultured Planctomycetaceae bacterium
AGCCTCGCCGATCTGGTAGCTGTTGCGAACAGCCGCTGCGATGATTTCGGCGGGGTAGTCGAAATTGTCCAGCATCGCCCGGACATCGGCAATGAAGGTGTCGGCAGAGTCGCCGTGCTGCTCTTTCCAGCCCAGAAACGGACTGATGTAAGCGGCTCCGGCTCTGGCTGCATGCCATGCCTGTGCCACCGAGAAAACCAGCGTGGCGTTGACTCGAATTCCCTGCTTTGTCAACTCGCGGATTGCCCTAACACCCTGTTCGCTGACACCCACCTTGATCACAAAATTAGGAGACAGCCGGCTGAGCTCGACACCCTCCGCGACAATCTCCTTCCAGTCGGTCAGATGTGGGTTCACCTCGACACTTACGGGCTTGCCGGTACCGCCAAACAAGTCGGCAATCTCAGCAATCGCTGTCCGAAACGGTTTCCCCGAGGCCTGTACGTGTCGCGGATTGGTGGTCAGTCCGTCGACATCCCAGAGTTCGAGGGCGGACCGGATTTCGTCGATCTTGGCACTGTCCAGAAAAAGCTTCATCAGGGGGTCCCGTATGTAGGAAGTAATTCTACCCGACACATTGTTCGTTCTGCTGCAGTTGTTGCACCAGGGTTCCTTCATCGTCCGGGAAGCACCTGCCGAATCCCATCCAGGCAGCGCCTAATGCTCCGGCGAACCCCCCAAGCGTTCCATCGACGAGGTATGCGGACGTCAAAATGGGGGGGAGCGTGAATTTGCGAAATGTCCGTTCCATTCGCTCCCGCACGACTCGTGAGCAGTTCGGAACTTCGCCGGCCAACACGATTCTCTCCGGTGCCAGTAAATTGGCCAGGTTCGCGGCCAGCATTCCCAAATGAGTTCCCAGTTGTTCGAGCCTTTCTCGGAGCAGTTCGTCACCCGCTTCCGCTGACTGCACGATGTCCGCCAACGTTAACCGCGCCCCCTTCTCAAGTAGTTGTTTCCGGGTCGGGTTTATCTGACGGGTTCGCAGCATTCTCAACGTCGCTTTGACGAAACCTGTCGCTGAAACCATCTCGGTTGCCAGTTGTGGCCCGTCGGCTGTTGGTGTGACCAGGTACCCGGCCTCGCCAGCCATGCCGTTTGTGCCACCATAAAGGCGGCCGTCGATGACGATGCCCAGGCCAACTCCCGAGCGAACGGCCAGACAAATGAAATTCCGACACTCTCTCCCGCTCCCACGGAGGAATTCGCCGTAGGCGACGGCTCGGATGTTGTCCTCGACAAAAATGGGTAAATCAAAGGTGGTCGCAAAGCGATCACGCAACGGCACCTGATCGAAGTCTGAAAGCAGTCGGTAGTGAAGGACTCTCCCACCAGCGCAGTCGACTTGCCCCGGTGCCGCAATCCCGACCGACAGAACTGGTCGATCAGCTGACTCGACGAGCCGTTGGGCGAGCGTAGTCAGCTGTTTAAGGACATTGTCACGCGAAATGCCATTGCGGAAGGGAATTTCTTTCTGAGCCAGCACATTTCCGGCGAAATCGCACAAGACTCCGCGAGCCCGCAATGCCTCGAAGTCGATCCCGAGGAAACTGCCGTAGTCTGGATTCAGATGCAGTGGCGCCCGACCCTTGGGAGCCGCTGCGGGGTCGCCTTCGATCAGGAATCCTTCTGCTAGTAATTCTTGGACATAGTTGCCGACCATCGTGGCATTGATATTCAGCCGTCTCGCAAGATCAAAGCGGAGACAACCTCCACTCCGGAATACCTCGTTGAGTATTCCGTTCTTCTTGGCAGCCAGTTTGGTCTCTCGCGGTCGGGGATGCATTCGGTAACATTACTTGGGCTTGAGGCGGCCTTGGCGACGGACCACTTCGGTGAGCTGGCACGTGCCCAAACGATTCCGTCGAGCTACCTCTGCGGATTCTGAAAACAGAAGCAGTGTCTGTCAAGCAGGACCGATGACACCGCGCGAGACCCAGCCGTACCACGACAAATATGAAATCTGGGTTCCAGTGAAGTCTGGGTCTCACCGGGAAAGTAGCTTGCGCCCGATTATGAAAACAGAATGAAAAAATTGACGGCCAGATTGTTCCGACTTACGATGCCAGGCCCGCAACGTCGTGCAGCGGGGTGTGATCGTCTGTGTCGGCGAGAGGTCGACCCCCATTCCTCCCACGGCGGTTTGGGGACGGTCGTCGGAGCGATTTGAACGTCACGCGGCGGACGGGGCTTTCTTGAGAGGCATTCCGCCGGGTACAGTACGTTGGTCTGGCGGGTGAGGCGACAGGCAGTAGAAGGCTGGGCCGCTTGAGAGCCGTTTCACGGCAGCACGAATTTGCACCATACGATTTAGGGAACTGGGAATGCTACGTTCAACGAGAGACCTCAGTTGGGTATTCAATTTTGCCATTCACGCGGTAATGGCGATCGGATTCTTGGGGCACTTGGCCTCTGTCGGGACTGCCGCCGATCCGAAACAGGGCGAAACCAAGATTCTCGACCTTGGGGACGGTGTTCACTTGGAAGTGGTCTACATTCCGCCTGGCAAGTTCATGATGGGGAGTACGGAGAAGGAAAGGGCATGGGCCACGGGAATTGAGGGGGGCGCTGCACCGGGAACCATCCGTGAGAAGTACGAAGGGGAAGCCCGGCCGATGCGGGTTCGCGACGGTTTCTGGATGGGGCGAACTGAAGTCTCCGTGGGTCAGTTTCGCCGCTTTGTCGAGGAGTCGGGCTACGTGACGGATGCGGAACGTCCCGGCGGTGAAACGCAGGTATTTGATCCGAACTGGGATGGATATCATCTCACCACCGAAGTCGTGCATCCCTGGATGTCGGTTTCCGACAAGAGCTGGCGAGATCCAAACTTCGCTTTCCCGTTGCGGGATGATTTTCCTGTCGTCTGCGTGAGTTGGAACGACGGCCGGGCTTTCTGCAAGTGGTTGACCGAGAGAGAGCGGAATGCCGGTCGGCTTCCGAAGGGGCTTGAATACCGCCTGCCGACTGAGGCGGAATGGGCCTACGGTTGCCGTGGTGGAAGTCAGGAGAGCCTCTATTTCTGGTGGGGAAATGAGATCGAGGAGGGGGAAGGACGGCTCAATATCTCGGCTGTGGACTTTCTTCCCGGGCGAAAGAAGATCTGGCCGCTGGCCAATGCTCCCTGGAGCGATGGTTTTTCGTTTGTGTCGCCAGTCGATCACTACGGCGAGCGGGGGCGGAATGGCTTCGGTCTGGCCGACATGTGCGGCGGTGTCTGGGAGATTGTACTCGACCACTTCGATCCGACCGGTGGACATGAAGAACCGTATTTCGTTCAAGAGAATCCTCATCCGGTCTGTCGGGGTGGGAACTACTTTGATGTCCCCGGTAACGCACGCTGTGCCGTCCGCCTGGGGCTCAAGAACGCGAGCTACTCGGATTCGCGAGACGGGTTTCGCATCTGCCTGGGTGTTCCGCGCGACGTCAAGTAGCTGGCGCGAAGTTGCGGACGCCCCGTGTTGCCGCAGTCGGCGGGTGGGCGCGCCCGTTTGGTCGATCCCGTATGAAGACGGTAGAATTCAGTTTCTGAGACACGATGACACGACAAGAAGAGATTCGCCATCTTCTGCGGCTTAGTCCTGCTGAAGTCCGCCAGCGGTGCGGCGACCATCTAGTCGTCTGCCCCGACATTGACGCTCTGCATACGCACTTTGCGGACTCCATTGCAGCGGAAATTAAGTCGAACAACGACTTGGGGCGGCCGACGAAACTGATTCTGCCGGTCGGGCCGGTGGGCCAGTATCCTCTGTTGGCGGATCGCGTCAACGAACAGCGATTGAGCCTCAAGCAATGCTGGTTCTTCATGATGGACGAGCAATGCGATGACAACGGAATTGTCCTTCCGGCCGACCATCCACTCAGCTTTCGACACACGTTCCACGAGATGTTTGTCAGCCGAGTGAAGCGATCGCTGATGATTCCCGCGAAACAGTTGATCTTTCCCGATCATCTGAATGTGCAGACCCTCCAGGCGAAAATCGCGTCAGTCGGCGGTATCGACACGACGTATGGTGGGATCGGAATTCACGGTCACATCGCGTACAACGAGCCGGAGCCCAATGTCCGCGAATCGGAACCCCGGCTGGTCTACCTCAACGAGTTTACCCGCACGATCAACGCGATCCGGTCGGAGATGGGTGGAAACCTGGAAGGATATCCGCGCAAAGCGGTGACGTTGGGGCTGAGGCAGCTTCTCGGCGCCAACCGGATCCGGCTTTACTGCCGCAACGGAATTTCACTTGACTGGGCGAACACCGTCCTGCGTCTGGCCGTCCTGGGACAGCCGGGCGACGACTACCCCGTCACGTACATTCGCGGTCATAAGGACTACTGTGTGATGACCGATGAAGATACGCTTCGCTGTCCAAAGTGTGTCGTGTGACGCCAGGAGAGTACCGGGGCGTCGGCATCTCAGCGGAGATTTGCAGTCGCTGGCCCAGGGACGCCGGCGTCAGGAACTGTGACGTCGGAATGGTGATGCTCGCCGTCAGCCTTGCTGGGCTGTTGTTTGTCGTTTGCGATTTACGATCGCCAGCGCGTCACGAACCGGGGGAAGTTCGCGAAACTCCTCGAATGCGTAGCGGAGCTTTTTCTGCCAGTTACGCCGTTCTCGAAACGTGCCCGGTGTATTCTGCGGTTGTGTCTCCTGCCAGAGATCCTCGAGATTGACGAGGACGATATCGGCCGGACTGGACGCCAACCAACTGAGGAGCCCCGTGAGTACGTTCTGCGGGTCAAGCGATTCCGCATCGAGCAGCTCTTGCTCACGGAGGTATTGAGCGATTGCCGCCCGCATGTTGGCTCGCCGTTCGCGTTCTGCGGCGGCTTGTTCCGCGTCAAACAGATCTAACTCCAGACGATCATCGATATCCAGCCCTGTCCAGAATGCCGTGAACGTGGGCATATCGTGGGTGTTTAAACTGGCCACAGAGAGCTTCGGTGGAGTACGAAGCGGCGGTGACTGGGCCGGTTTGAACTCGAACTGCGCCACGTACATGTCGTGGATGTGGTGGCGTGCCAATGCCGCGTCGCCGGCAGCGGGAACAGTTCCAAGGTTCTCGCCGACAATTTCGGCCTTGTGCCGGTGCGATTCGAGAACCAGGATGGCAAAGAGCTCTTCGCTGCGATACCGCACGTAGGCGCCGTCCTTCGCGTCAAAACCATCTGGAATCCAATACAGGCGGTGCAGCCCCATCACATGGTCGAGACGCAGCAGACGGGCGTACTCCAAATGTCGCCGAAGGGAGGCGACAAAGTACGAATACTCCTGCTCGCGGAGACGATTGGGGTGCAACGGCGGAAATCCCCAATTCTGTCCTTTTGTGAAGAAGGCGTCCGGCGGAGCTCCACCGGAGACTCCCTGAGCAAACTCCAAGGGATTTCGCCAGACATCGTAGCCAGCTCCGGAAACTCCGAGCGGAAAGTCGAGATACCACAGCATTCCATTGGTCTGGGCATGCGCCGCGAGCGACTGCAATTGCTGTGCGACCTGCCACTGCGTGTAGAGGTGATAGCGAAAGGTTTCCTCGTCGTAATCGCCGGTCTGGATGTGGCCCCGCCGAATCCGTTCTGGCCACAAAGGCCAGACAGCATTCTGCTGTTCCCCGACGGCTCGAAACTTTGCGTAGGTTTCCAACTCTGGATGCTGGCGGCGGAATTCGTGCAGCCCGGCCTGACGGCTGTCGTTCTGGCTGAAGTAGAACTGCGACAGGACCATCAGGACACGCCGCTTGAGCTGCATCTGCTGCCGATAGTCTACATACGGTTCCGCCTGCAGCCTGGTGACCGTGGCCGTCACTTCCGGTGACGACAGCAGCTCGACCGCCTGCGAGCACTCCTGCAGTTCAGGGATGCGGGACAGGTCCAGGTAGAATTCGTTCCAGAACAAACGGCTCGCTGCGGAGTACGGGCTGGGATCGTCGGAGACCTCCGACAGCCAGGCCAGCAGGGGAAGGGTTGCGACGAGACTTCCGCCCTGATGCGAGACCCAGCTCATCATTTTCTCGAGATCGGAAAAATCGCCGCCACCCCAGCTCGACTCGCTGTGGATGGCATACAGAGGCGAGAACACTCCCCAACGTCGGGGAGCCCCGGCGGTTGCGTGACTGTAGGCTTTCGAGGGGGAGGCGATCACCAGACTCTCGGCCGTTTCCTCGCCGATTTGAAGATGCAGTCGGTGATAACCAGGTGGCAACCTGTCCTTCAGTGTGATTCGGCGGGCGACATACTCGACGCCCTCCACATTGCGGACTCGCTCAATCGGCAGATCGCAGAGTCGGGCCGTCAGGACGTCTCGACATTCCGCCTCGCAAACGATCTTGAGATGGAGGTGCTGCTGGCTTCGGTCGGCCCGATGCCGTAAGCGAAGGGACACCTGCTCGTCCCAGGCGACAAGGACCGGTTCGATGGTCTGTTCCCACAACTCTTGGCGACGCCGGCGGACGGCCGATTCGGCAGACGTGGTTTCGTCAACGGGGACTCCCATGATCTGCAGAACACGAAGTAGCGACTGGGGAGTGGCATGACAAAGCTTCTTGTCGACATCGTAATAGGCGGTTTGAACTCCGTGCATCCGTGCCAGATGCCGCAATGCCGCAGGTGTGGTCACTCAAGTGTCCCTTCGGAGGTGTGTTGGCGACCCGCCCGCATTACAACGACTGGTCGCTTCTGAGAGGATACATATCTCCCCGGACAGCAACTGGCCACCCCAATGGCCCGAACTGAGCGCCG
>CALJUK010000704.1 GCA_937975745.1 uncultured Planctomycetaceae bacterium
TGATCAGCCGGGGTCACCTGGTGTGACCTGGCCGATGTCAGCGATGGTATAGGACGCGAGGTCTTTCCGACGACGTTCATGATTCCGATGTCCGTCGTCGTTGCGAAGGTTGACGGCCGCTATCGTATGATCGATGTCTCCGTGCTGGACAATTTGCATCAATCGCCGATTTCCACATTCGATGTGCTCCCCTCGGGATCGCGCCCGATGAACCCGTCGGAACTGCTGCAGAGCGACCGGTTCTCGGACCTGCTGGCTTGGGCCGAAGCACACTATGACCAGGTCCTGGTCGACGCACCCCCGGTGTTGGCCGTCAGCGATGCCGCCATCATTAGCCGCCTGGTCGATGGTGTCGTGCTTGTCGTCCGTCCGGAGAAGAATCGTCGCCGGCTCGTCCAGCGGGCGGCCGAATCGTTCCATTCGATCGATGCCCGCTTACTCGGTGTGGTCATCAATGGCCTCACACCGCAGTCGGATCACGCTTACGGTTACGGCTACTCGCAGGGCTATGGCTACGGTTACGGTCACGATCATGAAGTCGACGAGGACGAAGCCTCGGATCATTCCGGTCACGAGCGTCACCCTGCAGGGGACCAGCTCGCGGTCTCGCGACCGGGCGACCAGACATACGATGCGCGGGCTTCACATGACGGGAGCCAGATTACTAGGGACGACTCCTTGACGTCCTACGACACAGATCGCTCAGAACCGGACGGAAAGCGACGTGCCGCGTAAGCTCTCGAATTGAGACAACGGAGCTCTCTGAGACAAACCATTACCAATTAGGCACAAAGATCGAACTGCTCAATCGGACCCACGGTGGAAGACATGTCTCAACGAGGACGGATGGGAGAGACACGATCGATTCCGCAGATTGGCTTTGCAAAGAGCAAAGCGAAACGATCCTCCACACTCTTATGGGCAGTTGATGCCGGAATTGTCACCGTGGCTGTCGGTGTCCCATTTGTGATGGGAGGTCGACAAGAGGCCGGCCAGCTACTGCTCATTATCGCCGCCCTCTGGATGGCCATCACCTGGGGGCTTTATCAGCTCGTTTGCGCGGACGCCAAATGGCGATTCACGGGTGCTGAACCGATCATGCTGGCTGGCCTGGCTCTCGTTGTTCTACAGATTACCCCCTTGCCCGAGCCGACGCTCCGCTGGCTCTCGCCGAAGTTGGTCGAGACGCTTTCGCTCTGGTTCTCGAACGGGGAGGGGCCTTCGAGTTTGGGGAGCTGGTCGTATCTGTCTTACGAGCCGCAGACAACAATCTCGTCGTTGATTGTTTACATCGCCTATCTGCTTGTCTTTGTCGTGACGGCACAGCGGATCACGACGCGGAACGATCTGCAGCAGGTGCTCAAGATCGTTGCGCTCAGTGCGGCGGCAATGGCTGCCTTTGGTCTACTGCAGTATGTGCTGAGTAACGGCCGATTCTTCTGGTTCTATCAACATCCCTTCACGGACACGCTGACCCGAGTGAAGGGAGCGTTTACCAATCGAAATCATTTCGCCAACTTTCTGGCGATGGGGTTGGGGCCGCTTCTGTGGTGGTTACACTACGCCAATGCCGAAAGTACGCGACCGACTCGAGACCAGTTCGGTCGTGCGCAGGCCCGCAATCCAGTGGCGGAATGGACGGCCCTGTTCATCTCGGCTGCCATCATTGCTGTTGTCGCGGGAAATCTGTTGTCGCTGTCACGTGGCGGAATCCTGGCGATGACGGGTTGCGCGGGTGTGGCTGTCTGCATCCTGTTCCGCAGTCGGGCGGTTTCGGGAAGGGCATTTCTCGGAATGCTTGGTGCCGGTTGCGTGGCGGTTGCTTTGCTGCTTGGCGTCGGCTCCGATGTCGTCGCCAACCGGCTGGACAACTGGGAATCCGAGGCGCGGCTGCAGATTTGGGACGCAAATATCCGCATGGCCGCCGATTATCCACTCGTTGGAACCGGTGCCGGAACCCACCAGCACGCACACAAAATGTATCTGGAAAAAAGTCCGTCCCAGCTGACCGAATGCACGCATGCTGAGAGCAGTATTCTGCAATTGGCGTCGGAGACGGGCTATACCGGACTGGCACTTGCGGGCCTGATGGCGTTGCTGACCTTCTTTTGGCTGGGTGTCGTCGCCCTCAAACCGTTGTCAAAGGACGTTTGTTTTCTGGTGGCGGGTATCGCGGGAGGACTGGCCGCATCGTTCCTTCACGCCTTTGTCGACTTCACCTGGTATGCGCCTGGTTGCGCTGTCATCACGGTTCTTCTGGTGTGCTGCGCTGGCCGGCTTTACCAGTTGGAGGCCGTGGATGTCCGGCGGGAGTGGGCCGTCCCCAAGTCGGTCTGTGTTCTGGCGGTCGTGGCATTGATGGCCGGCGGGTCATGGATGGTCTCCGTCAAAATCCCACAACTTCGGGCTGAACCCTACTGGCATGAATACCTGCGGCTGACATTGAACGCGACGCAGCGGGAACAGAAAACCGTCACCGGCGAGCCGGACGAGGAAGCCGCATTCTTCGAGATGCGGAAGAAAATGCAGGCCTTGATGGCGGCGGCAAAACGCGACAAAAGCTCGGCTGCAATCCAGCTTCGAGCGGCACTTGGGCTCATGGACGTCTTTCATGTCCTGCAGGCCCGGAGCGAAAACCCATTGTCGCTCGCCCAGATTCGTGACGCGGCGATCGCATCCAACTTCCAGTCGGAGGAAGATCTCCATCAGTGGCTGGACCGGGCCATTGGGTCCAACCGCAATTACCTTGTGAGCGCCTTGGCCTACACTCGGCGGGGACTCCAACTTGGCCCGCTACAGGGAGAGGGATACCTTTATCTCTCAGAGCTCGGTTTTCTCGATCCCGAGACAGATGTCGACGTCGAGGCCTATCTTGCCGAAGCTCTCAAGACCCGTCCTCACGACCCGCAGGTTCACTTTGTCGCAGGGCGCGAGATGTGGGGAGCCGATCCGCAGAAGGCACTCGAACACTGGAAGATCACATTCAACAAGAGCGTCGAATACCAATACCGACTGATCGCAATGTTGGCGCCGCTGGTCCCCCCGCAGTTTTTCGTCGAGGCATTCTCACCGGACTGGTTCGGCTTGAATCGTATTCGCGCGGCCTACATGACTGTTGGCAAGCCGGCTGAACTGAACGAAATTACGCAAATTCTGGCGGATTCCAGTGTTGAACGAGCGCAGGCACAAGGCGGAGAAGACTCCGTCAAAGCCTGGTTGCTGGCCTACGACTGTTACGCACATCTGGGGCAGTTGGAGCAGGTGCGAATCACGCTCGACGCGGCATTAGAGCGATTCCCGAACCACTTTGAGTTGCACAATCAGTACGGTCGCTGGCTGTACTCTCAGCAGGAGTATGCGGCTGCGGCCGAACATCTGTCGTGGTGTGCCAAGCGGAGGCCGGGGAATGAAAGCCTGCAGAAATTCAGCGAGCGGGCAACAAAGCTCGCCCTGCAAGGGCTGAAGCAGAATCCCAAACTCGCTGAAGACCCAGGCACCGGACGTCGCCGTGGCTAGTCCGCCTTGCGGACAATTGTGGCGGCGTTTGGACGCCGAATGATCTGCGAATCAGGCAGATGACGCCGCCAGAAGCCGCGATTTGTAAGCGCAGCTCACTCTAGATGCGCATTTTGCTTACCGAAATGGCGTAGGCTTCGCACCGCTTCTGGGACCAGTGTCAAAACCTCTGTGTGCTTCGTCGTTGTCCCGTGAATGCTGGCCGGAGACTCGCCACCGACCGGTTTTGAAACTGGTTCTAGACGGCCGTCTTCTGAGGAGGCTGGTGCTCGGAAGCGTCCCTGCTGCATTTTTGGAGTGCCATCGAGAACGTTTCGGCAGCCTGTTCTCCACGGACTGCATGGAACAACAGGACCCAACCTCTCCACAGGACATAGGCCGGGAAGCAGAACGAGAAATACGAACTCGTGTAGTAATACTTCTCGTCGACCACATCCATTTCGTGTCGGGCCGCCAACTTCTTGAATTGCGACGGAGTGCACTTGTCGTAGTAGGCGGGGAAACCCTGGTCGCGCTGTGTGTGCGGAAAGATCGAGTGCAGAACCGCTTTCTTCACGGACTGTGGAAGGAGCAGGTTCAGTCGGGCGAAGATGGCGTTTCGGCTCGGCACAAAAATAAGCGCCACTCCGCCGGTCTTCAGGATACTCGAGATCGACGCAAACGCCGCCTCCACTCCATTCACGTGCTCCAGGAGGGCCTGACAGATGACGACGTCGGCATCGTGGTTCCCCTTGAAGCTGGTGATGCTGGTGCAGATGGTTTCGTCGTAAGCCCCTTGGGGAGCACGACTGAGTTCTTCCGGGTCAATGTCCAGGCCGACAACCCTGGCATTGAGTTCCTTCTTACGATCCAGGTTCAGGTACGGATTCTTCCCTCCGCCGATATCGTAGACCGTTGTATTCTCGGCAATATGCTGCGGTGCGAACGATTCGATGAAATGTCGGTTACCGTTTAACGTAAATTTTGGCGGCAACAGCTGATCGAAAACTCGACTGAGCCAAATCTGGCTGTTGATTAAGGCGCGTAACATGGACGGAGGGGTTTCTCTTTCGTGGGCAACGGCAGTGTGAGTGAGGCCCCTCACGGTTGGTAGAAAGATCTTGGCAGGACGATTCAGGCAACTCAGAAGAGTAGCAGTTGTCAAGCAGTCAGAAAAGACGAATGACGTACATTTTTTCAGGGGTGGTGGCCGTGGCCTCGACTTTTCGTTAGCTGATCAACGGCCCATTGTGACATCGTCGGCACCGCAAGAAATCCGTCGGCCTCAGCCGAGCGCGAGCCGTTCGGTACCACGTTCGACCTGGGATCGGTATCATGCGCGTTCGGACCACGGAAGATCGGCAGGCATGGCGTTTAGCCGGTCTGTCCATCGCGAACGCACGGCGGATTTGTGTGCCACGTTTTGTGTGCAATAGGTTTGGGTCACTGAATGCCTGGTGGTGAGGTGCAGCAATGAGCGACTTTCGGATCGAGCGAGATTCCATGGGCGAAGTGCAAGTCCCGTCACAGGCTTATTACGGGGCCCAGACACAGCGGGCGGTTGAGAACTTCCCAATTTCCGGCTGGACCTTACCCAAGCCCCTCATCCACGCGATGGGGCGGGTGAAATACGCGGCCGCGGTTGCCAACCGCGATTTGGGGAAACTGACCGGAACCGGGAAGAATCCTCTGGGCAGCGGGCAAGTCGAGGCCTTGTTGCAGGCGGCCCGTGAAGTGGCTGAGGGAAAATTCGACGGCGAGTTCCCGATTGATGTGTTCCAGACGGGGTCGGGCACATCCAGCAACATGAATGTCAACGAAGTGATCAGCAATCGGGCGATCGAAATTCTGGGACAGGACCGCTTTGCCGCAGCGAAGTCCGTTCACCCCAACGACCACGTCAACATGGGGCAGAGCACCAACGATACGTTTCCGACGGCAATCCATGTCGCGGTCGCCAGCGAAATTAACGACCGACTGATTCCCGCATTGCGTCGTCTGGCGAATAGTCTGGCGACAAAGGCTGAGGCCTGGGATGACGTCATCAAGATCGGACGGACCCACCTGGCGGATGCGACTCCGCTGCGATTGGGGCAGGAGTTTGGCGGATTCGCCCGCCAGCTTGGGCTTTCCATCGACCGGGCCGAGCGTGCCTTGCAGGCCGTTCTGGAATTGCCGGTGGGTGGAACGGCCGTCGGGAGCGGTATCAACACGCATCCGGAGTTCGGCCGCCGTGTGGCCGAGAACCTTGCTTCCGAGTTGGGAATTGCCTTTGTCGAAGCGGTCAACCACTTCGAAGCCAATGCCCAGCGGGATGGATTGGTCGAATGCCACGGACAACTCAGGGTGATTGCCGTCACGCTGTTTAACGTGGCCAACAACATCCGTTGGTTGGGGTCGGGCCCCCGTTGTGGCTTCTACGAGGTCCAACTTCCCGATCTGCAGCCCGGAAGTTCGATCATGCCGGGAAAAGTCAACCCGGTCATGTGCGAGAGCATGATGCAGGCGACGGCCCGAGTTATGGGGAATGACCAGACGGTGTCCACCTGTGGCGCCACCGGCGGTCAATTCCAACTGAACATCATGATGCCCGTGATGGGCCAGACGACTCTCGAAAGCGTGCACCTGCTGGCGAATTCAGCCAACGCCTTTGTTGATTTGTGCGTCGAGGACATGCAGGCCAACGTCGAAGCTTGCAACTCCGCCGTCGAAAAGAGCCTGTCGATGGTCACCAGCTTAAATCCGTATATCGGGTACGAGATGGC
>CALJUK010000705.1 GCA_937975745.1 uncultured Planctomycetaceae bacterium
GATGGTCGGACTGATCATCCTCGGTAATGTTGTGTACTTTTCCGAGCGGCGGAAGGCATAGCGGACATCGTCGACTGACGAAGCGTCCGGGAGAGACGAATGAAAACGGATAAGGTCATTTGGCTGGTGTTGCTTCTCCTGGGAGGGGGCTTCCTGCTGATCCGGGGAGTGACCGTCGGTAATGGTTCCGTCTATGTCCGTACGGCACCAGTCGTGAACGAATCCGGCGTGGCGTTGCCATTCACAGAAGACCAGGTGGTAAAGCCTTCCGAACACAGCCAACCAGGCGTCCATCTCAGTTGGACTCGGACGCTGGGTGTCTGGATCGCCGGTCTGGCGACACTGTCGATTTTGTCATTCTTGTGGGGCGACAATGTCTTCTACAAACTGGCGGAATCGGTCTTCGTGGGTGCCTCCGCGGGCTATGCCATGGTTGTCGGATTCTGGACCGGCATCGTCCAGAATCTGCTTGGCAAACTGGGGCCGGGACTCATGCGTGTCAGCCTTCTTCCCGGCCTTCCCGCCGACTCGAAACCGGAATGGATCTATCTGATCCCATTGGTCCTCAGCATTCTCATGCTGTGGCGATTGGCCCCAAAGGGGGGTTGGATTTCCCGCTGGCCTTTGGCCTTCTTCATCGGTGCAACAGCCGGCATTCGACTGGTTGGCTATTTCCAGTCCGACTTCGTGAACCAGGTGCAGGCGACCATGTTGCCTTTGATCGTCATGACGGCAGATGGTCGCGTCGACTGGACGACCAGTTTGACCAACACCACCATCGTCCTGGGTGTCCTTGCCTGTCTGGTCTACTTCTTCTTCTCGCTCGAACACACCGGCGTCGTGGGACGTATCTCGCGCGTCGGCATCTGGCTGTTGATGATGACCTTCGGTGCCGGCTTCGCCTACACAGTCATGGGCCGCATCACACTGCTGTCCGAACGGCTCGCCTTTCTGTTTGACGACTGGCTGTGGCTGATTGATCCACTCGGCAATCGCGTCGGCATGTAGCCGACCGCTGGCCCACACGCAGGATTCCCTCGGCAATGGTCAGGCCGCTCTCCGGCACGATCCGATCCAGATCGGATTACGCCAGGATCGAGTCAACCCGGCGGCCGTCCCGTTTCTTGGGACCCAGCTGATCCTTGGCTGCGAACGCACTGAGGATTGTGTTGTAGACGTCAATCCCTTCGGCACCAACATCCAGAATCTGTCCCGTCTTGAAGCGACCGTTGGCATTCGTGATCGCGTGGAACACTCCGGAGAGTTCGCGTTTCACATCGTTGTGCCGGCCGTCTCCCGATTCGGTCGAGATCGTAATCAATGAATTTTCCAGGATGGTCCGGCCGTTGGCCTCGACGCAGTCCTTCTCGTCCAATCGCTGGAGGAAGTAGGCCACTTCGCGCATCTTCATATGAGCGTGAGCGCGCAGTTGCTCGTTCTTCTTCGCTTCATTGAAGCGATGCCACCACTCGTGACTGCAACCGCCGGAACCCGATTTGCCGAGTTCTTTTTCATCATTGAAGGTATAAACCAGCCGGCCGTTGTATTTGTAGTCGCCCGTCATCCGCAGCCGTTCGCCGGCCGCAAGGAATGTCAGCGCACCAAAGCGGACGCGATCCATCTGAATGGCCAGTGCATACAGGTCCGCCATCAGACGCCATTCGGTCGTCAGGTCGTCGATTTGCATGTCGACTCCTTCGCCTCCGGGATCTGCCGGACCACCGTGCGGAATGTGGGATTGAACCGGCATCTGCGGTGCGTTGGGTGCCAGAAGTTTCAATGAGAATGCGCGCTGTTCGAACTCGCGAATGCGGTCGAGGTGGTCAGTGACCCGCGCTTTGGAGGCCGTACCCAGCGGAGAATTCGGACCGGTGTAGTAGCGGTAATCCTGCACCACTGTATCCAGCACACTCCGGCGGAGACGGTCGCGCAGGCCTTCATCGCCACCCGACTTCGAGACCGTTCCGAAAACGCGTTCAAACAAGTCTCGCGGCTTCTCCTGAATGGTGGCAGCAACCGTGCCATCCATGTTGTAGCTATGTACGTAGCGTCCCACTCGGCTTCGGCGGAAGAATGTCCCCGCAAGCAAGGTGGGCACCATTCCACCGGGCAAACCATTCGGATAGTGCGTACGGCGAATGACCTGATCGA
Organism: uncultured Planctomycetaceae bacterium; assembly: GCA_937975745.1. Taxonomy (GTDB): domain Bacteria; phylum Planctomycetota; class Planctomycetia; order Planctomycetales; family Planctomycetaceae; genus CALJUK01. The sequence goes on from CALJUK010000705.1 coordinate 2,152, forward strand.
GGGACGGTCCACCGGCCTTGGCTTCACCATCGGGCGGCTCGGCGGTGAACGCGCCGGAGGCACCATCGTAATGGGCATTGATCCCTTTTTCGTCACAGCGAACCTGGTCGACATTCCGCATGATCAGCAGCTTGTTGCTGAGCGGCTGCAGCGGTTCGAGCACGCCGGAGAAGCCCTCGGTTTGCAACGGGGCAGGGATGCCCAGCCCGAAAAACACATTGAACGCGCGCACCGGAACGTCCTTCTGAACGGCTCCCATGGCATTCGTTGTAATCATTTCTTCGAGCAGCGGCAGACCAACGGTGGCCGCGCCAAGACTTTGCAACATCATTCGACGATTGATTAGACGCGTTCGCATGGGACAGTCTCGTCGGAATATCGGGTGTGGGATGATCCGTGGAATCCAACCTTGCGACCGATCGCAATGTCTACCGGCACGACGATCGCGCCTACTGCACTTGCATGAGGTCACTGGTCACAATTGCGGTAATCACACTTTGGTACGTGCCGCCATTCTTCTGGCTGCGGTTGTGAATATCACGCACAACATCGGCGTCGCGTGCCGTCAGCGGACGGCCGATCGCGAACTGCGTCACCTTCCACGTGAGCGATTCGCGAACTCGTTCACTCTTGGCCAGCAGGTCCATCAGCTCGGCAGACGTCTTGTAAGGGACTGGCTTGGACTCCCCCGGAAAAAGGACTTCCCCATCCTCGCGAAGCGAGTTACCAAATTCGTCCTTCTCCCGGTAGGCACCGATTCCGCTGAATCGTTCCAGTCCGAATGCCAGCGGCTCGAACTTGCTATGACATCCACTGCACGATTCAGCCGCAATCCGCGATTGGGCGACGGTGCGTTGAGACAAACCAGGACGGGACGGGACAGGCGTCACATCCAGACCCGGCGGTGGGTTTCCGACACTGCCCCGCAACACATCTTTCAGGACAAACAATCCACGCGTCACCATGGATGCGTCGTCTCCTCCGATCGTGAGGAGACTCCCTTGCGTCAGCAGGCCGCCACGCGAGGGAACCTGAGCGAGGTCGTATCGCTGCAGTCCGCTGCCCTGCGGTTTGAGCCCATAAAACTCCGCCAGGCGGGGAGTGGCATAGGTGACCTGGGCGTTGAACAGATCTGACATCGGCCGACGTTCGGTCCAGATGATCTCCCGGAAGTAAGCCAGCGATTCGGCTCGCATGTCGGCGGCCAACTCGGGAGTCCACGCCGGGAAACGCTGGGGATTGGGCTGCATGTTGGCCAGACGATCCACGTCCAGCCAATCGGCAATGAACCGTTCCGAGCGGCGAATCGCGCGCGGGTCATTCAGCATTCGCTGGGCCTGCGCTTCGATTTCCTGGCGATCGCTCAACTTCCGCTTATCAGCCGCCTGAATCAACGCCTCATCCGTCGGACCACCCCAGATGATGTAGCTCAATCTTGAAGCCAGCTCATATTCACCGATGGCGCTTTCGCCACGCTGATCTTCGATCCGATAGAGGAACCTGGGAGACTGCAGCATTGCTTCAACCAGCAACGCCACGCCGTCTTCAAAAGAACCACCCGCACTCGAAACCGTGGTTCCAATTCCGCTGTAGAGCACTTCCTCACGTTTCGTCAGCGGTCCCCGTAACATCCATTTGCCGATGGCTTCGACAAACTGTCGGGCACTGGCGTCGGTGTTCAGGCTACGCTGTTTCGAGAATCGGCTGGCGAACTCGGCGACGTCCATCCGCTCGACGATCAAGCGGGCCAACTGCTCGTAGGCTTCGACGTGTTCCAAGTCGACGTTCAGGTTGTACGCCGTATTCGAAAAGCCGTCCGCCCGAAGATCGGGCGGCAGCAGACGGCGAGCATCTGCTTCAATGTCGACGCCGACTGCAGCTCGCACTGTCTCGATATACTCGTCGACGGTCAAACGCTGGACGAAGACTTCGGCAGCGGAGTCGGCATGCTCATAGATCGCCTGGTCAATCAGCTCGCCCGACCAAACGGCACCATCCTCGATCCATTGGCGAATCAACCGCTTTTCGGCATCGGCCAGCGGTTCGCTATCGGGCGGCATCTCGCCCGCGGCAATCTGCTTCCATAGCAGGCTGGAATCGGGTTTGCCCGGGACGATCGTGTTGCCATGCTCTCCACCGGCCATTGCGGCCGACTTAAGCGAAAGGTCGAGCCCCCCCTCCTTTGTGGTCGTGTCATGGCAGTGGAGGCAGCGCTTGGCAAGTAACGGGGCAATATGAACCTCAAAGCCTTTGGCTCGCGAGTCGACTTTCGGTTTTTCTGCCGTCGCCAGCATACTGGGTGTTGCGACCGCGCCACCGCCCGCCTGGAAGTTTTGAGCGACTTCCTGCGGCGTTAACTCGCCACTGTAAATGGCGACCAGGTGAATCTCACCAAGCCACGGCCGATCGCCAGTCGCCTCGTTGGCAAGCAGCACCGGGAAGTCGCGGTCCCAATTGGACACGTCTCCTTTGACTTGGGTGGCGGCCGCCTGTTTCCCATTGACGTAAATTCGGGCCTGGCCCGACTTGCCCCGTGTGTAGACGATGTGCGTCAACTCGGTCGTTGCGGAACGGCCCGGCGACGACAGCGCGGGAAGTCCGTTTCCACTTGTAGAAGTCGTGCGGAAGCGGACCTCGTAGTATTCGCCGTCCTGTCCCAATGTGACATTGCGCGAGCTGGTGTTTGACGACAGCGAGATCACTCTCGCAGGACCGGCCTGACGAGTATTCGCCGGTTTCACCCAGGCCTCCAGACTCACGTTTCCCGACCGCTTGATGGCATCCGCCAATCGTGCTGAGCCCTGCGAACGAATGTTCGCTTTCGCCTGAATCGCCAGAACACCGGTGGTCCATCGAACCGCATTGGGATCATCAATTTTCAGATCGATGGGTGGCTTGATACCAGACTGATCGTGAATCACATCGCCTGTGGGAGCTGCGAACGTGTAAAGGACCTGCAAGTCGCGCGTCACTCGATGGTCGGCCGCTTGGATCGGCGAGACCACAAACCCGACCACGAATGCTGTCAGAATGCGGGAGAAATATCGCATTGGCTTGTCACTTCAGGCAGATGTGGAGTGTTGGTCAATCTGGTTCAGAGGTGAGTGGCATTAGTGCAGGAAGCGACGCAATCCCGCGTCGAGATGCTCGTGCATCAACGCGGCTGCGCGATCTCCGTCGCCGTCAATCAGGGCCTGCAAAATTTCATTGTGTTCATCCGAAGACTTGCACATCCGGTCCGGCGTCCGCTGCAAGAGACGATAGACGACAAACTGGATTCGCTCGCGCAGTCGTTGCATCAGTTCGATCATGTCGCGATTGCCCAGGAAGCTGATCAGCAACCGATGAAACTCGGCATCGACGGCCACCACAGCGTCTACACTCTGGGATCGAGTTGCCTCGACATTTTCCGCCTGGTTCTCGCGGAGTTGCCTGATCTGGTCCTTTGTTAATTGCCCCGCCAACCGACGCATCACATACGGTTCAATCGCCTGGCGAATTTCGTAGTGATTGCGGATGTCCTCCAGCGACACCTCGCGAATGACAACACCCTGCTGCGGTGCCAGCGTCACAACACCATCGACTTCCAAGCGTTCGATGGCCGCGTGAATCGGAGTACGACTCATCGAGAGCCTGTCCGCCAACTGCCGCACCGAAAGCATTGTCCCCGCCGGCAGTTCGCCGGAAAGAATCATCTGCTTCAGTTCTTCATACGCTTGCTGCTTTAGGGAAGAACTGTTGAGGGATCCCGTATTCGTGGTCGACATCGACTACCAATCTGCTGGGGGTTGATCAGACGGCCTCATCACGGCAACGAGCTGTCCATCGTACTGGCATGCCAGTTGTGTGTCAATTGTCGCGATGGTTTCGTCACCCAGCGATGTCACGTAGAAAATACCCTCTCCGGCATGGAGGGGAGTTGGGGAGGATGGCTGCCAGCAATCGCCGATCGGGGCAGCGCGGCGGCAAGTGCAAGTCCGTCCGGCGGTTGCGATCCCTCCGAAGCCTCAGCGACGTCAGCGGCGAGGGCTAGTCCGTATTGCGTGGGGAAGCGAACGTTGGGAACGGCGGGGATCAACCCCGCCGCTCAGAATCAGGCAGACGACGCCG
>CALJUK010000706.1 GCA_937975745.1 uncultured Planctomycetaceae bacterium
CTGTCGGAAGTAGGCCTCGTCAACCTGGACCTGGTCCGAAACGGACTTCGATTCGGCCATGGCCGCCGAACTGAGCCAACCAACGAGCAAGCACACCAGGGCGACCGCTGGTCCCAAATCGAACAGAACGGATTCGGGACTAATTTCCGGGACGTCGGCTTTGCGGAACTCGATGGGGTACACAGATCGCATCGTCGCCTCGCAACTTCGTGGGTATTTCCGGTCCGTGGGGAGGAGGAAACCGGCCCGAATTGGCAACTGGCATTTGGAGGAGGGTTCGGTTGAAGATCGACTCCCGGCACGCATGCTCCGGCGGTCAGGATATCGTGTCGGCCTGCGACGCCGACCTCGCAATGCAAGCACACTCTCCGCGGAGTCAGGCTCCTTGCAAAATCCGGCTCGCAATATCTTCGTCATGACCGTGCCGTTCGTTCATTCAGGATAACCAACCGACGGGCCTCAAGACAGTCCTTCATGCGAATCGGGGCTCGTTTGGGACCCGCATTTTCTGGCGTGGGGCAGTTGTCGAGTGGTCGATCTCTCGTAGAATAGCACTCGCGCGCATCAACCAACCGTTCCGCCCATCCGCTCCCGAGTGCTCAGCCAGGTGACAACTGCAATGCCTTATGACAGTTCTGGAATGGAAGTTGGCCTGATTCAGATGCGGTGCAGCCTGAATCCGGAGGAAAACTTCGAACGGGCTTGCGACTTTGTCCGCCAGGCCGCGGCGCAGGGTGCGCAGGTGATCATCCTGCCAGAGCTATTTCGTACGCAGTATTTCTGTCAGACCGAGGATCATGTCCACTTCGACCTGGCCGAGCCAATCCCCGGCCCGTCGACAGAACGACTGCAGAAGTTGGCTGCCGAACTGCAGACTGTCATCGTGGCGAGTCTGTTCGAGAAACGGGCCGAGGGGCTGTATCACAATACGGCGGCGGTGATCGATGCGGACGGCTCGTACCTGGGCAAGTACCGCAAGATGCACATTCCGGACGACCCGGGGTTTTACGAGAAGTTCTACTTCACTCCGGGTGACCTCTTTTTCAAAGTGTTCCAGACGCAGGACTGACGGATCGGCGTGCTCATCTGCTGGGACCAGTGGTTTCCCGAGGCAGCCCGGCTGACGGCACTCCGCGGTGCCGACCTGCTGTGTTATCCGACTGCCATCGGCTGGCATCCGTCCGAAAAGGTCGAATTCGGCGAAAGGCAGCATTCCTCATGGGAAGTGATTCAACGGTCCCACGCGGTCGCCAATGGCTGCTACGTGGCGGCCATCAATCGGGTGGGTCATGAAGGGGCTTCAGCCGCAGGCATCGAGTTCTGGGGGCAAAGCTTTCTGTCCGACCCATCGGGGCAAATTCTGAAGCGGGGGACAGTCGACGGGGAAGAGGTCATCCGGGGACGGGTCGACCGCCAGCAGTTGGACGTCACACGCACGCACTGGCCGTTTCTCCGCGATCGTCGGATCGATGCCTACGGACAGATCACCCATCGTTATCTGGACGGAGACGCCACATGACCAACTCGGCCGACGCTCCCGGAGCGTGGGGATTTCGCATGCCGGCCGAGTGGGAGCCACACGAAGCGACTTGGGTCTCCTGGCCTCACAAAGAAGCGTCCTGGCCCGGCAAACTGACCGCGATCCGACCGGTCTTTGCACAACTGATCGCCTGCCTCTCCCGATCCGAGACCGTACACGTCAACGTCAATGATGCTCAAGCGGAAGCAGCCGCCCGTCGCGATCTGGCAGAGTTTGGACCGCTGGGCAAGATCGTGTTTCATCACTTCCCCACCAACGACGCCTGGTGCCGCGACCACGGTGCGATCGTTCTGACGCGACCGTCCGGTTGGACGTCGGCTGCAGATGATCCATTCGGTCATGCAAGTCGGCTGGCTGTCGACTGGCGATACAATGCCTGGGGGGGCAAGTACCCGCCTTATGACCTGGACGACGCCATCCCGCCTCAGATGGCCCGTATCCTGGGGATTCCCTGTCTGCGACGAGAGATCGTGCTGGAAGGCGGATCGATCGACGTGAACGGGAACGGCGTCTTGCTGACCACCGAGTCCTGTTTGCTTAATCCAAACCGCAATCCCGAACTCTCCCGCAGCCGGTTGGAAACAGTTCTCCGCGACAACCTCGGGGTCGAGAAGATCCTCTGGTTGGGGGACGGAATTGTCGGCGACGACACCGGCGGCCATATCGACGACATCACCCGGTTCGTCGCCGAAG
>CALJUK010000707.1 GCA_937975745.1 uncultured Planctomycetaceae bacterium
GAGATGGCGGCTGTTACGTCGCCCAGCAGCCCAACCTGATGTTCCTGAAAGACACCGACGGCGACGGCAAGGCCGACGTTCGGGAATACGTTCTTCACGGTTTCGACTCGGCCGACTCGCACCATTCGATCAGTGCCTTCGAGTGGGGACCAGGTGGTGGACTGTACTTCCAGGAAGGGACATTCCATCACACGCAGGTCGAAACTCCTTACGGCCCGGTCTACTGTGCCAACGCAGCTGTCTACCGGTACGAGCCACTGACAGCGAAGTGTGCCGTCCACGTCTCGTTCGACTTTGCGAATCCCTGGGGTCATGTCTTCGACCGCTACGGCCAGAACCTTGTCGCTGATGCCAGTAACGGGGCGAACTATGTCGGGGCAGCCTTTTCGGGCGATCTCGACTTTCCACGCAAACACGGCCGACTGAAGCAGTTCCTCGTGAAGCAGTGGCGTCCGACATCGGGTTGCGAAATCGTGGCCAGCCGCAACTTCCCCGACGAAATGCAGGGAGATTATCTGCTGAACAACGTGATCGGTTTCCACGGCGTGCTGCAGTACCGTTTCAAGGACGATGGTTCGGGCTTTGCGGCCGATCCGGTGGAACCTCTGGTTCGCTCGTCCGATTCGAATTTCCGTCCTGTCGATTTGCAGTTTGGCCCCGACGGTGCTCTCTACCTGTGTGACTGGTTCAATCCGCTGATCGGCCACATGCAGCACTCACTTCGTGATCCCAACCGGGACAAAAACCACGGTCGCATCTGGCGTGTCTCGTATACGAAGAAGCCCTTGGTCGAGCGGAAGAATGTCGCCGGACTGCCTGCCGACAAACTACTGCCCTTGTTGACCGAGTACGAAGATCGCGTCCGGTATCGGGTCCGTCGAGAACTCCGCGAACGAGACACCGACCAAGTGATGTCGGCCGTGGACGACTGGATTGCCCAACTCGACACGGAGAATTCGGCCGATCAACTCTCGCTACTGGAAGCTTTGTGGATTCATCAGCAGCACGACGTCGTCGACCAGAACCTGCTGATGACGTTGTTGCGGTCCCCGGACCCGCGGGTCCGGGCGGCGGCCACCCGTGTCCTGAGCTACTGGCTGGATCGGGTCGATCATCCACTCGAGCTGCTGCGGACGCAGGTAAACGACGATCATCCGCGTGTGCGGCTGGAAGCCGTTCGGGCTCTCAGTTTCTTCGATAGTCCGGAAGCCCTCGAAATCGCGGTCGAGTCGCTGATCCATCCCCAGGACGACTACCTCGAATACACTCTCAACGAAACGATCACGACGCTCGAAAACCGAATCGAATCGGCAGACAAGTAGGCCGGTGGAAAGCAACGCGTCGATCTGCGTCGCTCCTGATCTACGTGCCGAATCCCTCTCGCCGTCCGACAATAGAAGCAGTCGTCTGGCCCGCTGCCCCGCAAAGAACGTGTCGGCGGCGCGGCGTCGGAGCGGTCTGCCTGCGTCACCTGCCGAATTGTCCATTCGCTCAGGAGTTCCAGATTGCCATGATCACATCTCACTTCCATAGAATCCGATCTACCTCCGGCGGATGCTCGACGGCCGTGTTACGGTCGCTGCTCGTTCTGGCTGCTGTCGGCGTGGGCTTCCACACTATGACACCCTCGGCATCGGCCCAGTCGGCTGCCGGTTCGATGATGACTCTCCTGAAAAGCGGGCGAGTGCCGGCGTCTCGGCAGGGAACGATTGTCGAAATGGTCTGTCGTCGGGGCGACGCCGACGACCTGACGTATATTTTCGGACGATCGACGGCAGCGGACGGCTTTTCCAGCGAAGTCCGTCAGATTGCGCTCAAAGGGCTCGCCGAAGCGACACGCAACCGGAAAGTGCAACCAGAGGGAGACCTGACCGGCCTGAGACAATTGCTGGCGTCCACGATGCCGCTGGAACTTCGCCGTCAGGCGGTCGAACTGGCGGGCTTGTGGAAGGTGGTCGGCCTGGCCAACGAACTGGACCAGATTGCCGCTTCTTCCGACGAACCGGAAAGCCTGCGGATTGCCGCATTGCAGGCATTGGTCACCAGTGTTGGAAACAAGGCTCGTCCGAATGTTGAACGGCTGATTGTTTCTGGAACCGCTCTGCAACTTCGCCTGCAGGCTGTTGCCCAATTGGCGCGGTTTGATCTGAAGGCGGCCTCGCACGCAGCCGTCCCGCTTCTGGCCGAGCAGTCCGCCGGGACCGACATCTCTCCTTTGATGGACGCGTTTCTTGATCGACGGGGTGGTCCCGAGCAATTGGCCGAGGCTCTCCAAGGGAGGGAGCTTCCTCCCGATGCAGCCAAGCTGGCGCTGCGGTACATGTACTCGGTTGGCCGCAATGACCCGCTGCTGTCGAACGCCCTGAGCGCCGCTGCGGGCCTCAACACCGAGGTCAAACCGCTCACCAAGCCGGAAGTGCTGGCGCTGGCGGACGAAGTCCTGCAGAAGGGGGACCCGGCCCGAGGAGAGGAGGTCTTCCGCCGCGGCGATCTCAGTTGCGCGAAATGCCACTCGATCAGCAAGGCCGGTGGGAACGTGGGGCCGGATCTGAGTGCTGTCGGCGGGAGTTCGCCGGTGGACTATGTCCTCAACTCGATTCTCGATCCCAATCAGGCGGTCAAAGAAGCCTATGTTGCCCACACGGTGATCACGGTCGAAGGGAAGGTCTACACGGGCATTATCGTCGATCGCAATTCTGACCGCATCATTCTGCGGGATGCCAAGGGGGAAGAAGTCACCATTCCTGTGGACGACATCGACGAGCAGCAGGAAGCCGGCTCGCTGATGCCCAAGGGGCTCGTCAAGTTTCTGACGCGCGACGAGCTGATCGATTTGGCCCGCTTCATTTCCGAACTTGGCAAGCCGGGCGAATACGCAATCCGCGCGACACCCAGTTTGCAGCGGTGGCGAGTG
>CALJUK010000708.1 GCA_937975745.1 uncultured Planctomycetaceae bacterium
AGTTCCTCCGGCATTTTTGGCGTCTCGGAGCTGGCCCTGATTGCCGGACAGGCCGGAATTAACTGGCTCAAGTATCCCGTCTGGGATGCCGCGCACGCCGCCGATATCGACAAATCCAACGAGACATCCCGGCTGTTCGAAGAGTTGGAACGGAGCAACGTCACGCCGGTTGGTATTTTGGGAAGCCTGCCCGGAGATCACGAAGCATCCTTCGAAAAGGATTGGTCGGGTGTGAGCGAACTGTTCTCACTTCCGGCGTCCTTCTGGTCGTCGCAAATTCGCCCCGTTGTGGCTCGGTATTCGTCGAACGTCCGACATTGGCAATTGGGCTCCGACGACGATCGCAGCTTTGCCGGCCTGAATCATTTGCAAGAGTCCGTTGGCACAGTCAAACGCGAACTCGACCAGATCGGCCGTAACACAAACGTCATTATCCCGTGGGATTGGAACCACGAGGTTCAGAAGAACCTCATCGCGACACCGGAGAAGTCGGCTCCCCGATGGGTGCTGATCCGTCCGCTGGAGGGCTCACAACACACGCTGGAAGAACGCGGAACAGACCTGGTCTTGCGGATGGTGGCGGCCAAAATTGGTCGTGCCGACGGCATCTTCGCGGCCGATGTGTTCGGATCGGAAGGTGGTCTGCTCAATTCGGACGGTTCTCCGACGCAACTGTTCCTGCCGTGGCGGTCGGCCGCCTTGGCACTCCGCGGAATGCTGCATCTTGGATCCATCAACATGCCAGGCGGCAGCCAGAACGAGGTCTTCGCCAATGTCGACGAAGCCGTCGTCGTCGTCTGGAATCAAGAACCGACGACCGAGCGGATGTATCTCGGCGAGGATGTGGAAGCAACCGACATCTGGGGGCGACGCCGCAGGCTCAACACCGAACGGACCACGGGCAGGCAAATTGTCGACGTCGGCCCGATCCCGTTAATTCTTCGCCGCTGCAACGCAGCCGTCGCCCGCTGGCGTCTAGCTGTCCAGTTCGAAGGAGGCCGCCTTCGCAGCGAATACGGTGGCCAAGCGGAAGCCATCCTGGGGAAGAACGCGTTCGGCCAGGGGATCAACGGCACGGTGAAACTGAACCTTCCCAAAGACTGGGAAGCCGAGCCCAGCCAATGGGAACTGGTGATCGGCAACGGAGAGGAGTTCCGCCTGCCAATGTTCCTGACGCTGCCTCCCCGGGCCAGTCTGGGAGTGAAAGAGCTCTCAATCGACTTCGAGATCGCGGCCGACCGGCCGTATCGCTTCCGGGTCTACCGCCCGTACCAGGTCGGAATCGGAGACGTCGTCATTCAACTCATCGACCGCCCGCTCCCCGATGGCCGCCTGGAGATCGAGCAGATTATCACGAACAAGACAGACCCGCCTGAGATTCTGAATCTCAGTTGCAGCCTGTTCGTGGTCGGACACAAGCGGCAGAAGAAGACCGTCACCAAACTGGGATTGGGCGAAGACCACAAGTTCTACTACATCCCGGATGCGGCTTCGTTGCAGGGACAAGAGATCTGGCTACGAGCCGAACAGGTGGACGGCCGACGCGTTCTGAACTACCGCTGGACCATCGGCAGCGCGGAACAATCCAAGGCAGAACGCACCGAGTAACCCAGCTTGGTGGCGATTCCTGACTGTCTATGACAGTTTGTCGGGTTGTCGAAACGGCCGGTCACTGCCTACGATGACAGTGTACCGACCACGGCAAGACACCCGCCTTTGATGTTGCGCACGTTTGCCGTCACGGGAGATCCAGACGGAAACAAGTCATGCCCACTGTTGTTGAAGTCGTCCGCTGCCTGCAACGACTGGCCCCCCTTGAACTGGCCGAAAGCTGGGACAACGTGGGACTTCTGGTGGGGGATTCCGAGCGGCCTGTCCAGCGGATCATGACCTGCCTGACACTTTCGCCGGATGTCGTCGATGAGGCGGCCCGCGAGCAGGTGAACCTGATCGTCACACATCACCCGCTGATGTTCCGCAAAATTCAACGGATCACCGCCGACAGCCCCGACGGGCGAGTGTTGCTGCAACTGATCGAATCCAAGATTGCTGTCTACTCGTCGCATACCGGATATGACAGTGCAGCGGGTGGAATTAACCAGCAGCTGTCCGAACTGCTGGAACTGCGGGACATCGCCCCGCTCCGCCCCGCCGAATGCACAGTACCGCCGCATCTCGCCAACCCGGAGGCGACCGAGCTGGAAAACTTTGCCGCCCCGCTGGCGGGCGCTGGCCGGTATGGCACGCTGAAGTCACCCGAACGCTTGGCAGACTTTCTCGAACGAGTCAAACGGACGTTGTCTGTCACGCGATTGCAGTATGTCGGCGATGACGAAATGCAGATTCAACGCGTGGCCGTCGCGTGTGGATCGGCAGCCGAATTTGCGACAGATGCCACCCAACGAGGCTGCGACCTCCTGCTGACGGGAGAATCGCGTTTTCATTCGTGTCTGGAAGGACGGACCAACGGTTTGGCGATGATTCTGACAGGACACTATGCCAGCGAGCGTTTCGCCATGGAGCAGATGGCGCGGATGCTGCAGGAGTCTTTCCCCGATACGCGAGTTTGGGCCAGCACCAACGAGTCCGACCCGATTCGCTGGTGCTGACACAGTTCGCAATTTTCACCCAACAACCTACCCGATTGAGATGGCAGTCCGTTGAACATTTCCACAACATCATCCGACGCTGACGAACTCCCGCCGCGGTTTCCTCGACCAATGCCGGAAACACTGCTGCAGCGGGCCTATCGGCTGAGATGTCCCCGTTGCGGCGAAGGGCGGCTTTTCAGCGGCTGGTTTCAGATGAACGAACGCTGTGATGCCTGCCGGCTCCATTATGAAAGAGCGCCCGGCTATTTCCTCGGCTCGACGTACTTCAACTACGGAGCCACGGCTATCACAGTCACGATCTTGTATCTAGTCCTGCACTTCGGACTGAAGATCGACAACAAGACATTGGCGTTACCGCTGTCCGCGTTCGTGATGATCTTCCCGCTGTTCTACTTCCGGATCGCGAGGGCGCTCTGGCTGGCGATGGACTGCTACTTCGATCCCAGCATGATGGATCGCAATGCGGAACGCGGTGACGCGCGTTAGACCGCGTACGACTACCAATAGGGGCTTCTGGCAGCGTCATCTGCCTGATTCTGAGCGGCGGGGTTGATCCCCGCCGTTCCCAACGCTC
>CALJUK010000709.1 GCA_937975745.1 uncultured Planctomycetaceae bacterium
TGGCATACTGTTATACGTATTAGGTTATTGTTTTTGGTTGTCACCAACCGCCGGAACTCTGCTGGAAGTCCCGTTCACAGGGTGACTTGACCGTCACCGCCATTGAGTTTCGTAATCGGCCGATTCCCGCTGGCGTCTGTGCCGAACAGTTCGGTTGAAGGGCGGACATCAAGGGCACTGGCAACGGAAGTCCAATCAAACAGGATTTCCGCGGCAGACAGTGGCATTACGCGCGACGATAACACCGGTACTGCGACAGCCAACACACAACGTTCGATCAAACTCCTCGATTCAGTTTTCTTCCTGCTCATTCCGGTCCACCCAGCGAATCCCAGCAACCCAGCTCCACGTATTTCTACGGTACACTTCACATTTTTGATTTCGAATCGCTCGATTATTTTCGAATTGTTGACAACCGATCGCGATCAGCACTCGCACGGCGGTCCAGTTCCGTTCGGATCATCGTGAGAATCAGCCTCTTTCATCAAAGTTCTTACTCTACGGAAGCCGGGCAAACTTTTACGGAAGCGGGGCGCTCGATCTGAACACTCTTCGAAATTCGTACATCGGCCGGTCATTGCGGTACCGCCAGGTCTCCTCGATTTCGATGGAGCCCGGGCAAGAGATCGTTGGCAATTCCCACGGTCGGGGGGGTCTGTTCGCTAAAACCCAATCTTGACTGTTGCGAACCGGACGAATCGTGGGCATGATGTGGGTACAACTTAGTGGTTGACGATAATCGTCGTAGCGATTTTCCAAACAGCTGTTCCAAGCTGTCGCACGGTTTCGACCTGTCGACCTCGACTGGTACCCTGTCAGAAATTTGGACACGGATGGGCGTATCGAAACATCGCCTGTTGCCAATAGAGTTTCAGGCTCCTGGCAAAGTTACAGACCGGTGGGTCTGGGTTTGACACAACACCCGTTCTGGTAAACTCGTTGACGGCGCGCGTGCCCGTTTCCTGCCAAGAAACTTTACTATTGCGGTGATCCTAAAATCTGGCGCGGGCCATTTCGCGCAAAGTCTGTCGCCCTGACTGCCTGGAGACCCATGACGTGACATCGAGCGAAATGCCTTACCGCTTCGAAGACGACCAAGGTCGGTCGATCGTCGTTCTGCTTCCGGAACTCAACAATGTCCAATGGGCTGAAATCGAGCAGATCGGCACAAACGTGCTGGCCCGCCTGAACTCCGTGGACGCGCCCGGTTTCATTTTCGATCTCACGAAATTGAACTATATGGGCAGCGCTATGGTGGCGCTCATTGTGCGGGTCTGGAAAGTTGTCAAAGAACGCAACGCCCGGATGGTTGTCGTTTGCAACGATGCCATGGTGTTGGAAGTGCTCCGCCTGGCTGGCCTGACCAAAGTCTGGACCGTCGTCGACAGCCGCTCCGAGGCATTTCGTCACCTGGGTGGTAGCCGCCTGAGCCGAAGTGCCGACGGCGATAATCTTGCAGGCCTGATTCCCAATCTGTTTGGCCTGGTGGCCGTCATGGGCGCCGTTGTCGGATTGACCCTGCTGCTCGGTGGCAGCCAGGCGGTCGATAGCCGCGTGGCGTTGGCTGTGGCCCTGGGCGGTTCAGGTATCGGGCTGGTACTCGGAACGATTTCCGTTGTCCGTGCCGACGGTCTGCCACGCGTTCTGGGATATGTCGTGATTGCGCTGGCCTTGGGAATTGGCCTGACGAGCGTCGTAAACCTGCCCATGGGCGGTGCCGCTCCTCCCACTGAGGCTTCGGGCGGCGAAGCATCTGAAGAAGCCGACACGAACCAAGCGGGTGACGCCCCAGCGGCCGGCGAGACTGCGGCCAACAACGGCGGCACCGACGCCACTTAAGCGTACCGCATCAGGCCGGTACTCGAACGAGAACCGGATGAAACACGTAAAATCGATTCGTGTGGAATCCCATCCACCCCTGCGGCATCGCAGGATGCCTCTTCAACAAACAGATTTTTAACCTGACCGGGAGTCAAGAGACCATGACGGAAACCGGCAATAGCGGGCAGCACGGTGAAATTCGTCAGAAGGCGCTGCAGGAAGAACTGCGGGAACTGGTCGACGTGGTCGGACCGGCTCCGCTGGTCGATTTGTTGCTCGAAAGAGCATTTCAAATCCAGGCCACCGACGTGCATCTGGATCCGAACGAACGAGGGTTGCGTGTCCGGCTGAGAGTCGACGGGCTTCTGCACGACATTCTCGAACTCCCCTCCGCCATGACCTCGCAGGTCATTTCCCGCGTCAAATTGATGGCCAATATGGACATCACCGAACGCCGGCTGGCGCAGGATGGACACATTTCAAGCGCTGCGCTGCAGGCCCACCGGGATATTCGCGTTGGCAGCGGGCCGACTATTCATGGCGAGCGGCTGGTCCTTCGGCTGATGCCCGATGCGACCCGCTTCACCAAGCTGGAAGAACTGGGCCTCGAAGATGCGCAGATCGAGAAGGTCAAACGCTTCATCCGCGCTCCATATGGTATGGTTCTTAGCGTTGGACCGGTCGGATCGGGTAAGAGCACCACCATGTACAGCTGCCTGGAACTGCTCAACCTGCCCGACCGCAGCCTCGTCACGATCGAAGACCCCGTCGAACGCCGTATCCCCGGAGGCAACCAGATTCAAGAAGATCCAAAAATCGATTTCAACTTCGTCAGCGCTCTGCGCGGTGTCTTGCGGCAGGATCCCGACGTGATGATGGTCGGCGAAATTCGCGATCCGGAAACCGCCCATATCGCCACTCGTGCCGGCCTGACAGGGGTCAACGTCCTGACGACACTGCACGCGAACGACACCTCGTCGACTGTGGACGTCTTCCGGGATTTTGGAATCCCGCCAATGTTCATCGCCGACTCGCTCAACTGCATTATCGCTCAGCGGCTACTCCGAAAAATCTGTACCGTCGACCGGGAAACCTACCATCCCGACAATGCCGATTGCGTGCTGCTGAAGATTGATCCCGCCGACGCGCAGAGCATCACGATCGCCCGGGGGGTCCCCTCAAACGCGAACTTCCACACCGGCTACTCTGGGCGGACGGGTGTCTTCGAGGTAATGGGTGTCGACGAAGCGGTCCGGGAAGCAATTCTTCACGAAAAATCCGGTGGCGAAATTCTGGAAGTCGCCCGCAGCCAGGGGATGATCCCCCTGGAAGAATCCGCCCGCGACAAGGTGCTCGCCGGAGTCA
>CALJUK010000710.1 GCA_937975745.1 uncultured Planctomycetaceae bacterium
CACCAGGCGGTTTGCAGTTGGTGAATGTGCCGGAGTCGCTGCACCCACGGATGATCGATAATCTCTTGTTCCGCTACCTCTCCGGTGGGGAGTTCTGACCGGGAAATAAAGGGGATATAGCCGTGGATAGGGTCGTGGGAGAGGCTCGCGATGGTGTAATTGCGCGGCATGTGGCCCGGCTTTCGAGGGAACAAATGGGGGACGGCCAATGAAGGCCGCTCGACTTGTACCGACAAGCTGACCGCCTTGTCGAAGGGGACCAGCCATCTCGGATTCGTGGACGCTACACTTCTGCTGCGCCGACCTTATCATATCGGAAGCCGGCCGACAGCCAAGCGCGCTTGGGGTTGCGGGGAAGTTCGGCGTGCGATTGAAAAATACATTTGGCGATCGTCTGCCCCAGAAGGGACACGGTTCCGAACGTGATTGACTATTCTAGCTCGGATCAACCCGTTGTCTTGCGAACCGCCTACTCGAACCGGCCGCGGACCGTACAGGCGTTGCGGACGATCGACTCGTCTGTCATGGTTCTCGCCTTGGCGGGGATCGTCATTCGCTACGGACTGCGCCAGATTACGTCCCTCCTGCACTGGGAGCTGGGCCTCCTGGTCGTTGTCTCGCTGTTGATGCTGCTTGTCAGCCGGGTGCTGACATACACTTGGAGCCTGGACCGGAAGGCATTTCTCCAGAGCGAATGGCTGAATCTGGGAATTCTCTCGGTCTGGATTCTGGGCCTGCCGCTCGTCGCAATTATCAACACCGGGGAGGCGGCCACGCAGGGATCCCAGACGTGGCCGATCGTGCAATTTTCCGAAGTCCTGGTCCTGATTCGGGCGGCGGCCGAGCTGGTCGGCCTGATCCGCCGGCTGACCAGCGGAGGAATGAACCCGGCATTACTGCTGGTGGGATCGTTTGCGTTGCTGATCACGGTGGGGACGCTGTTGCTCATGCTGCCCCGTGCCCGGGCCGTCGATCCCAGCGAGCCGCTACAGTCTGGGGCGCCGCTTCTGACGGCGCTATTCACGGCAACCAGCGCCAGCTGCGTGACCGGTCTGGTTGTCGTACCAACGGGCACCTACTGGACCCGCTTCGGACAGGTGATCATCATGGCGCTGTTCCAGATCGGCGGGTTGGGAATCATGACTTTCGGGGCGTTCTTCGCGATCGCGGCTGGAAAGGGGATGCGGCTGCGCGAGACAGCCACACTGCACGGACTGCTCGAGTCGCAGCAGCTGGGAGACGTCCGCCGGCTGGTTGCGACGATCCTGGCGTTCACCGCGATGGCCGAGGTGACTGGTGCTCTGCTCATGATGGGGCTCTGGCGGGAACAGCCTCCGGGGGAGATGCTCTTCCAGGCCGCATTCCATTCGGTCAGTGCCTTCTGCAATGCGGGTTTCTCACTGACCGACAACAGTCTGGTCGGCTTGGAAACACGGTTCGAAGTCTGGGCTGTTATCCCCGCGCTCATCATCTTCGGCGGACTTGGTTTTTCGACCTGGTACAACGTATCCAACGTGATCTACTCTAGCGTGGCTACTCCGCGATTGTCTCCTTTGCTGGATTTGCCCCGCGGCAAGACTCGCTTCACCTTGACCGCAAAACTTGTCACCACGACGACGATAATGCTGCTCCTGGTCGGCATGGTGAGTTACCTGCTACTCGAGTCGGTCTTTCCGGTCGGTCCCGAACCATTCACAAAGCGGCTGGCCAACGCCTGGTTTCAATCGGTCACGTTCCGCACTGCCGGTTTCAACACCGTCGAAATCGGCGAGCTTCAGCCGGGGACCAAGCTGTTTGGGGTTTTGTTGATGTTTATCGGAGCCTCTCCCGGTTCCACGGGGGGCGGCATCAAGACGACATCGTTTGCCGTCATGGTGCTCACGTTGCTGGCCATGCTACGGGGAAGACAGAGCACCGAAGCGGTCGGGCGGACCATCTCAGCCACCCAAGTGAACCGGGCTTTGACGATTATCTCGCTCGGAGGAATGACCGTGATGGTTTCCACACTGCTGCTGGTCATTTTCGAGAACAACGAATCGCGGTTTCTGGATCATGTGTTCGAGGCGACCAGCGCGTTTGCAACGGTCGGACTCTCCACGGGGATTACCAGCCAACTGACTTCACCATCGCAACTGGTCATTATTGCCACCATGCTGATCGGCCGCGTTGGCCCGCTGACACTCTTGATTGCCCTGGCTGGTCGTCGTCGTCAGGCGATTTACGAGTATCCAGAAGAAACCATTTCACTGGGTTAACTGCATTGCGGCGTTGATGTGTCAAACGTGAAGGACAAACCGTGCGAAAAGTTGCGATTTTGGGTCTGGGACGGTTCGGCATGTCGCTGGCGCGCAATCTGGGAGCCACCGATGCGCAGGTGATCGCCATCGATAGCGATTCGGCGCTGGTCAACGAAGTGAAAGACTATGTCGACCTGGCCGTCCGCTTGGACTCGACCGACGAGCGGGCCTTGGCAGCGCAGGCCATCGACAAAGTCGATGTCTGTGTGATCGCGATCGGCAACGACTTCGAGGCGGCATTACTGACAACCGTCGTCGTGAAGAAGTTGGGCGTCCCAATCGTCATCTGCCGTGCTCAGTCCGAGTACCATGCGCAAATCTTTCGGCAGATTGGTGCGGACGAAATTGTTCAACCGGAAACTCAGGCCGGTCAGCATCTCGCCCGTCGGCTGGCCAATCCACACGTTGAAGATTTCATCACGCTGGCAGAAGGCTTTTCGCTGGTCGAAATGCCGGCTCCGGGATCGTTCTGGGGAAAATCACTTCGCGAGCGGGACCTGAGGGCGAAATACCAGGGGGATCTGGTGGGGAGAAGGCGACTG
>CALJUK010000711.1 GCA_937975745.1 uncultured Planctomycetaceae bacterium
AACAGACAAGGCACATGGCGGCAAAGCCGTAGATGTGCACCAACTGATCGAACTTGAACAGTCCGGGAATCAGCCACCAGCTGTAAAGGACTCGGATCTCTCCATTAATCGGCCAGGACTCCGGCACGGGCAACAGCCCGCCAGCCATGTGCACCAGACCCCACACACTCAGGCACCACAACGCCAGTGGGCTAAGGCGAACGCGACGATGAACCTCAAGCACCGCTGCCACCAGGATCAACAGCACGACAATGTAAAAGACGAACTCGCCGTTGCCGGTCCGGACGGCTCCGATGATGGCCGCCGTAAGATAGGCGGCGGTGAATAACGAGAGCCCCCGCGGCAAACGAGGAAAGCGTAAATCGGGCAGTATGGGTGACATCATGGACATGTGACAGCGTTCGAGCATGGAACAGAGTGATTCACGCGGGCAGAACTTCCGCTTGTTCCAGCATACCATAATCCCGGGGAACATAATTCCCGGGATTGAGGAGATTTCGTCGCGTTTCGAAGCGGCAGCCAGTTGTGGGGCCGGCAAACAGACGCCACAATTCAACCAACAAGGAGGTTCGACGTGGCGTGGATCATCGGAATTGACGAAGCCGGTTATGGGCCCAACCTGGGGCCCCTGGTGGTGACCGCCACTGTCTGGAAGGTAAACGGTCTGCCACAGCAGGTTGATCTATGGAACGTGTTCGCGCGGTCGATCTCCCACGGTGCAACGACCGACAGAAATCGAATCCAGATTGCCGACTCGAAGCAGGTCTACTCACCCGCACGGGGGATTGCGGCATTGGAACGTTCGGTTCTCACCGCTTTGGCGTTGATCGCCGATTTCCCCTTGTCCTTCGGAGAACTCTGGACATTTCTGACGCAGTCTCCTGCCAATCAACTGGAAGTCGAACCGTGGTTTCAGGGACGCGATCTGGCCTTGCCCAGATGTGTCACAGCTTCCCAAATTGAGGAAACTGCCGCCGCCTGCCAAGCGGATGGGGCTCGGAGCGGTGTGCAGTTGCATGCCGTCCGAACGGACGTCGTACTGACGCAGAGGTTCAACGAGTTGGTCGACCACTTCGGCAGTAAAGGCGTGGCCTTGTCAACAATCAGCCTGCAATTGCTGGCCAGTGTCTGGGACCACACGGACGGCCAACCGGCATTGGTCATTGCGGACAAACATGGTGGCCGAAACCGTTACGACGAACTGCTCGGCGAGGCGCTCGGCAACCCGCTGGTCTTCCGCCTGCAGGAATCTCGCGACATCAGCCGCTACCGGATCGGCAACAGCGAAGTCCGATTCGAAGCCAAAGGGGAGAAACACCTCCCCGTCGCCTTGGCCTCGCTCGTCAGCAAGTACACACGCGAACTGGCGATGGACCTGTTCAACGCGTTTTGGCGGGAGCATCTGCCGGACCTGAAGCCGACCAAGGGGTATCCGACCGACGCCCGCCGCTTCCGAGCAGACATCTCTGCGCGACAGCACGAACTGGGAATTGCCGACGAAGTTCTCTGGCGGACCCGTTAAAGGCGGATGTCAGGCACCGAATGCAAAGCCTCCCGACTTCCGCTTCTTGCTCACCCGGTTGTGACAGTGGAGCCCTTCGATAATCAACTCGCCCACACAGGCCTGCAGCCCCTCTGCCGTCGGGCCGGTGTTGGCATCTGGTTCGAGTTGGGCGGCAATCGATTCGATCTGCTTGCGGAATTCGCGAATCTGACCGAACTGCTGCAGACACTCCGCGGCCGACATCCAGTCCCCCAGTTCCAGCGTGCCGCCCATCTCGAAGTACTCGACCACGTTGCGAAACTGCTTCGGGCTGAGTGACTGGTCGAAGATGTTTTTGACGGCTTCTTCGACGATCCGCTGCACCAGACGGTCTTCTTCGCCCGGCTCTTCAGACAGATTCAGCTCTAATTTCCCGCGTGAACTGGCGATGACCGCGTTCAAATCACTGATCCGGGCAACAGCATGGCCGACTCCCTGCCGGGCGGCCCGCCGTTCGGCATTGGATACGACGTTCTCGTAGTTGGCGACAGACATCCGCACACTGACGCCCGAGGCCTGATTGACGTGTGGACTCGTTCTTGCCAGACGGGACGTTTCCTCGATGGTCTGTTTCATGACGGCCGGGACAAACACTGCGGATGCCCCGTCACGATCGGTCCAGGCGTTCTCATCAGTGATCTGGATTCCGATCTCACGTGTCAGCGGATAGTGCGTCCTCACGACCGTTCCGATGCGATCCTTCAGCGGTGTCACGATTCGGCCGCGATTGGTGTAATCCTCGGGGTTCGCCGAAAAAACCAAGCAAAGATCCAATTCCAGTCGAATGGGAAAACCACGAATCTGCACGTCCCGCTCTTCGAGGACGTTGAACAATCCAACCTGAATCTTGGGGCTGAGGTCGGGGACCTCGTTGATGCAAAAAATGCCACGGTGGCTGCGGGGAATGAGACCGAAGTGCAAGACATCTTCGCTGGCCAGATGCCTCCCCTCGGCGTGTTTGACGAGATCAATTTCGCCAATCAGGTCGGCAATGGTCACGTCGGGTGTGGCGAGCTTCTCGTGATATCGGCGATCCCGTCCGACCCATTCGACCGGACAGTCATCACCCCGATGAGCCACCAGATCCCTGGCATACTTGGAAACAGGGTGGAACGGATCGTCGTTGATCTCCGAGCCAGCCACGATGGGAATCGTTTCATCAAGCAGGCGCACCAGCATCCGCAGCATGCGTGTCTTGGCCTGTCCGCGCAGTCCCAGAAACAGCATGTCGTGCAGCGACAGCACGCCGTTTTCAATCTGCGGAATGACTGTTTCTTCGTAGCCGATGATCTCGGGAAACAGCGGTTCTCCGTTGCGCAGCATCCGTAGCAGATTGCGGCGCATTTCGTGCTTGACCGGGAGACTACGATATCCAGATTCCCGCAATTGGCCCAAGGTCGTGGGGTGATCGCTCATCGAGGAGGTGTTTCGTTCTGCAGGAATTTCGGTCGGGTTTGGGTCGGCGTGGTTTGATTATAGACCCGAGGTAGGACCGGTCAACGCGTCGAAAATGCCCTGGTTCAGTCACGATTTCCCGAGAAGTTCACGGTGGGCCCATCAGGACCGCGCGAGGTCTGCCAGGTCTCTTCGATTTGATGCCGGCCGGAACCAAGCGTATGATACCCGATATTCCGGGCCGCTTTGCTCCGTCCCCCCCCGGCCGCTGTCCACCGTCCTACACCGCCGTCTGCCGAGCAGGTTGATTATGTCCGAGGGCAAGCCATCACCGGATGCTTCGCGTCCTGGGACGTCACAGTCACGGCCAGAGAAGGCAGACGGGGCTGGCTTGCCCTCCGGCGATGGACCGTCGAAACGGCCGCTCGATACCGATACTCCCGAGACGGCTTACGCGCCCAGGGTGGAGGCCAATGGAGTGCAGAATTCTCCGGGGCCGACCACAACGGACCGAGACGAGACGGGCCAAGTCGAGATGGGCCGAAACGAGGGAGACTCGTCGGTCGACCTGTCCGACAAACGGTTGGGCGAATTCCGCTTGCTGCGCCGTCTCGGATGTGGCGGAATGGCGGAAGTCTACCTGGCCGAGC
>CALJUK010000712.1 GCA_937975745.1 uncultured Planctomycetaceae bacterium
TAGCTCCAGACGACGCCGTTGTGCCTTCTGTTCATGAGCGCCTGCACGAACTGGAGGCACAGGTCAAAACTCTTCAGCAGACAAGTGCGACGGCAAACGCACTTCCCCCGATGCAGTGTGTCGAAGGGAGCGATTGCACAGGATGTGGACAGGCCGACTGCGAACACTGTGGCAGAGGCGTTTGTCCAAACTGTGGCCATGCCAAAGCAAACTGCACGTGTGTGGATCCCTGGTTCGGCAGTGGCTCCCCGAAGGTCCGCCTGACAGGGTTCTTTCAGTTGGATGCGGCTTACTATGACCAAGACTCGGCAAGTAGCGCGACGTTGGGAGACATCGCCGACGGACTGAGCTTCCGTCGTGCTCGTGTTGCGGCCGCGGGCGACATCAACGAATACACCTCGTTCATCGTCGAGTTCGATTTCGCCCAGGCCCAGGCAAGATTTGTCGATGTGTGGATGCAGCTCAAGGAGACTCCACTTGGAAACATGCGTATTGGTCGTTTCAGGCAGCCATTTGGCATGAACGAGCTGACAAGCATCCGCGAGCTCCCGTTCCTCGAACGGCCGCTAATGTTTGCGATGGGCCCCTTTCGGCAAACGGGCGTGATGCTCTTCGACACGGCGTTTGACGACCAGGCTACATGGGCGGTTTCTGGTTATCGCTACAACAGTGACAACTTTGGTGACGTCTACACGGACACCGGTGGGTATGGTTTGGCCAGCCGTGTGACCGCGCTGCTCGTGGACGGCGGCGACAATCGCATTGTGCACGTCGGTGCCGACTACAGCTATAACGACCCCGGCAACACGGCCATTCGGTATGCTTCGACAAACGAAGTGTTTGTCGGGCAGTCGACGGGTGGTGTGTTGCCATTCCCTGCCTCTTCCGTGCCGCCGTTCGTCGATACGGGGGAGAACCTGTTGGATCGTACCAGCCTGTTCAATCTGGAGGGTGCCGCGTCGCTGGGTCAGGCGTTGCTTCAATCGGAAGTTCGCTGGAACCAGGTGCAGATGTCCGATGGCACGTGGAATACCTTTCCCTCGGCCTACGCCCACGCCCGGTACATGCTCACCGGAGAAGTGATTCCCTATAACCGCCAAGGGGGCGTGTTCGGCCGAGTGAAGCCTCGCAATCCGGTGAGTTTGCGAACCGGCGGCATTGGGGCCTGGGAAGTCGCTGGCCGGGTGTCTCACCTGGCCCTGAATGGGGCGGGAATTGCCGGGCCAGGGCGGCGTTTGACGGACTACACGTTCGGACTGAACTGGTACCTGAATGACTTTACGAAGTTCCAATTCAACTACATCCGTGCCCAGTTGGATGACCCGACACTTGGGGACAGTTCGACAAACACCTTGGCCGTTCGGGGACAGTTGGATTTCTAGACACAGCTTGCAGTTTAGCTGCTTGCGGAGTCACTGCCGAGTTCTGTCGTCACTCCAACAGAACTCAGGCAGACTCCGGCTCAGTCGGATATCGCCGATTCACCGGCCGATGCGACCTGCCAGAAGTTTGGCTGGGTCTCTGTGAGGATCTGCAGGATGGCAGCCCGATCTTCGGTGGTCAGGTGAGCGAACTCCTTGCTCGTGTCTTCTCCCTGCAGAATCTCTTTCAGCCGAATCGCAATGCGCTGACGGGCCAGTTCGGGAAGCTGCTGGAACAGCGGCGAATCGATCATGTAGCTGCAGGGAAAGCGGAACATCCGCGTCTGCAGATCGAAGTCACGAAGCGAGCGGCCTTGTGAATCCCGCTTGCCAGCTGAGGAGAATTCCTTGACGAAAGAACACTTGCCCTGGACGGGAGCCGTCAGTTGAACCTCGCCACTAAACAGCATGTAGCGAACGAGCTTCTCGCAGACCGATGACACTCGCCGCAGCGTTAACTCACTGGGCTCATCAGCCGGTCGTTCGAGTGCCTTGCTCATCTGTTGATCGTAGTGCATTGCTGCACGCGTTTCGTAGCTGGCCCGAGCGATCAGGTTTTGCATCTGTGACTGATGTTCCAGAACCATGACGGCCACCAAGTCGCTGTGCGGAGAGAGATACTTTTCTTCCTCGATCCGAGCGGTAATGTCCGTTACGTTGGCCCCGGGGTCGCGATTGATCGTGTTGATGCTGTCCTTGGAAGATGCAAAAAGATTTCCCAAGTGTCGCATCGACCCATGCGTACCGGTGATGTAGTACCCCCCCCAACGCTGTGAGAAGGGACTGGTGTGGTCGATCGTGTAGGTTCCGGAACCATAGAACGGCTGGCCCCGGTGGTTCACCAGCAGCGATCGGACAATCAGCCCGGGGACACTCTGGGTGCGCGACGACTCGTGACAAGTCAGACAGTTACCCTGATCTCGCACGAACGTGGGTTTGGCCGATTCTTCCTGTTCCAGCGTATAAAAAACCGTCCCTAATTGAGGGTCGGTCGCCGCAATCTCGATCACCTCTCCGTCGGGCATCCAGCCGATGTGCGTCTCGTCGTTGAAGTACAACGCCCGCGGGGTTTCCGGAGAGATATAACGCCGCTGCAGACTTGTCTTGGAATGCACGAGGATCTGCGTCGACGCCGGCACGTGCAGATGATCCAGGAGTGCATCCAGGTATCCTCGTTCCGGGTGGAATGCCAACGAGACTTTTCCAAGGGCCAGGTCCCGCCCCAGTTCAGCCACCGGATCATGCGATTCGGCGTGAGTGTAGTTGATGGGATTTCTCTCGTAGCCCGGCTGCCCGAATGCCGAAGACGCAGTGCAAGCCGCTGCCAGAACCGTGATGCAGGTAACGACATGAACTAGGGAAGGTCTGTGAGGAGGCCACGACAGGCACGGGGCGAGCATTCGCATAGTCTTTTTCCCTGGAAAGGGGGGGGTGAGTCAATCAAGGCGTGCGGTCTATCAGTTGACCGTGCGGGGCAGGTCTCTTCGAACGCACCAGCTGATTCCCTGTTGTAGCAGGTCTCGAGCAAACGATGCGCATCGAAATCCGACCGATCAAGGATAACCTCTCGCGGCAAGCCGAACAAGACGTTTTCGTCCACTTGTTGAAATCCAGGAATGACGGCTCCCTCGTCAAGAACGGTGACACGTCAGATGACCCTACTCCGAGACAGGAACTTGACGATGTCTCAAGGCGCAGGCCCGCAGCATTCTGTCGACAGTAAGAGCGCCTTCGACATGGTTGCCACGGGAAGACCGTCGTCGGTTAACCTCGCGGCTTTCGGGTATTCGACCGGCGTTTGGACGTTGCCTTCGGCGATCGGCTGGTCTGCGAGTTTGTTCCGGTGGATTGGGATCTCGTGAACTTTTCGAAGCAGCGGAGCGTCTTGGGACTGACGTGATGCTCGATTCCCTCGGCGTCGACAGCGGCCGTCTGTTCGTCGACACCAATGGCGAGCAGGAACCGAAAGACCGCTTCGTGCCGTGCTCGCGACTCGGCAGCGAGTTCCAACCCCTTGCTCGTCAGTGTGATCGGTCGGTAGGGTTCCGTTTCGAGCAGTCCTTCTTCCTGAAGTCGCGCGACGATTCGGGTAACCGTCACATGGCTGACGGAGAAGCATTTGGCGAGGTCGACCACGCGGCAGCGACCTTGCTCAGCTACGATGTCGGCCACCGCCTCGACGTAGTCCTCGGCCGTCTCGGTCGCATGATCCCGCCGCGTACGACGATGGGGTTCGGACGATGAAGGGACTTCCGGCATTCGTCAGGGCCTTGGACGAGAGTCGAATGGGGGGATTGAGGTAGCGGCGGATCATATTCGGTTGACGGTCACCTGGCAACAACTACAATGCACACAATGCAATGTAGCAGTCGCTACAGTTTGCGACACGCCTCACTTGGTCCTCCTGGCTGTCTCCAAAGGCTTCTTCATGCCGCCGCACAAAATCGGGCCCTTACGTACCACACAGCCATCGCCATCGGGAGATGATCAGAAATGGCAGGCTTCGCTGTCGACTGTCGCTGCGGTCATGATCGCGCTGTTCGCCGCAGGCTGCACCAATCAACCCGCTGGCAACGATACGAGCGGCTCTGCGGGGCAGGGTTCGAGTGAATCCCGTGGAACAATCCGAGTGGTCGCGACGGTGGGAATGGTGGCCGATCTGGTCCGAGAGGTCGGTGGCTCCTACGTCGAAGTTCAACAGTTGCTCGGTGCCGGGACCGATCCGCACCTGTATAAGGTGACGCGAGATGACGTCCAGCGGATCATGCAGGCGGAGATCGTCTTCTACTCTGGGTTAATGCTTGAAGGGAAGATGATCGACACCCTGGTGAAGGTCGCCCGCAGCAAACCCGTTTATGCCGTGACCGAGTCGCTGGATCCCGCGCTGCTGCTCGAACCGGAAGAATTTGCCGGCCATTACGATCCGCACGTCTGGATGGACGTCGCGGCTTGGTCCGCCTGCGTCGAGACTGTCCGACAGGCTCTCACCGACTTCGATCAGGCGCATGCCTCCGAATACGACGCCAACGCACAAGCCTACCAACAGGTCCTGGCTGACTTGGATGCCTACGGCAAGAAGTGTCTGGCAACCGTTCCAACGGAATCTCGCGTCCTGGTCACTTCTCACGATGCGTTTAATTATTTCGGTCGGGCTTACGGACTAGAAGTCTACGGCGTGCAGGGCATCTCAACCGAATCTGAGGCCGGCCTGCAACAGATCAATCAATTGGTCGACTTGCTGGTGAACCGGAATGTGAAGGCGGTCTTTGTGGAAAGTAGTGTTCCACAGAAGAACGTCGAGGCATTGGCCAGCGGCGCAAAATCGCGCGGCCGCGAGGTCCGCATCGGCGGTGTCCTGTATTCGGATGCAATGGGGGAAACCGGGACATACGAGGGAACTTACGTCGGCATGCTCGACCACAATATCACTCAGGTGACACGTGCCCTTGGCGGAGAAGCCCCGGCGAAAGGGCTCAATGGAAAGTTGGTACAGGCTCCATGAGCGATCGACCACTGGCAGAGGCCAATACGACAGACCGTTCCAGCGGAGAGAACACCGCTTCCATTGGGCGAACACCGCCTCCTGGCGAGATGGGTTCTCTCCCATCAGGATCGATTCCCCTTTCCGTTCACGACCTGACCGTCGCTTACCACCGCAAACCCGTGCTGTGGGATGTGGAATTCGCCCTGCCTCCTGGTCGGTTGGTCGGTGTGATCGGACCGAATGGTGCCGGCAAAAGCACATTGATCAAGGCGGTCATGGATTTGCTTCCGACAGTCTCAGGGCGGGTCTTAATCTATGGCGAGCCGTATTCCAAACAACGCTATCGAGTTGGTTATGTGCCGCAGCGCGAGAGTGTCGACTGGGATTTCCCTGTGAATGCGCTCGACGTCGTAACGATGGGGCTGTATTCGAAGATCGGCTGGTGCCGCCCAGTCATGAAGAAACATAAGCAGGTTGCGCTCGAGGCGTTGGAACGGGTCGGCATCGCTGACTTGGCTTACAGACAGATCAGTCAGCTGTCGGGTGGGCAGCAGCAGCGGACATTTCTGGCCCGCGCTCTGGTGCAGAATGCGGATCTGTACCTGATGGACGAACCGTTCGCAGCTGTCGACGCCTCGACGGAACAGGCCATTGTGGAACTGCTCCGCGAGATGAAGCAGACCGGCAAGACGGCGTTGGTTGTGCACCACGACCTGCAGACCGTGGCCGACTACTTCGACTATGTCATCCTGCTCAACATGCGGGTTGTGGCCCATGGCCCAACGGAAGAAGTCTTCACACGCGAGAACCTGCAGAAGACGTACGGCGGACGCCTGACATTGCTGGACGAAGCAACCGAAGCGATGCGCCGGCGGGAGCGGGCCCTATGACCGAAGTCCGGACCGCGGCGAGAAGTCTGCTGCTTCTGTTCTGTGCCATCGGCGCGATGCAGTGCGCGGCTCAGCTTGCCTTGGGGGCGGATACCGCCTCCAGCGTTCCATCTCCAACCGAGCAGCGCACGCTCACGGACCGCACTGTGACCTGGCCGACTGCCCGACAATGGCAGCGGGCATTGCTGCTGGAGGACTACAATACGCGAGTCGTCGCCTTGGGGACGACTCTGCTGGGTGTGGCGGCCGGTCGGGTCGGTAGCTTCACGCTGCTTCGCGGGCGGACGCTGATGGGGGATGCGCTCAGCCACGCGACATTGCCGGGAATCGGGCTGGCATTCATGCTGGTCACGTTGGTCTCGGGTAACGGAAAGTCAATGACTGTCCTGCTGTTTGGTGCGGCCGCATCGGGGCTTCTGGGAGTCGGTTGCATTCTGGGGATCCGCAACTTGACTCGCTTGAAGGAAGATGCCGCCCTGGGAATTGTCTTGAGCGTCTTCTTCGGAGCGGGAGTTGCTGTTTTAGGAGTCGTTCAGCAAATGCAGACAGGACACTCTGCCGGCCTGGAGTCCTTTATTTATGGTAAGACAGCCTCCTTGATCGCCCGGGACGCCGAGTTGATTGCCGCCGCGGGGCTCCTTTGCCTGGCGGTCACGGGGTTGCTGTTCAAAGAACTTAAACTCCTCTGTTTTGACGAGGGCTACGCCGCATCGCGTGGGCTGCCGGTCGTCGTCCTCGATACACTGCTGATGGCTGTCGTTGTGGTCGTGACGATTGTCGGCCTGCAGGCTGTCGGCCTGATTCTGATGATCGCGTTGCTCGTCATTCCTGCGGCAGCGGCCCGCTTCTGGACGTATGAACTGCGGTGGATGACGATGATTGCCGCGGGAATCGGAGGAGTCAGCAGCCTCGTCGGTTCTGTTGCCAGCTCGATCTTCCCGAGGCTTCCCTCCGGGGCCGTCATCGTCCTGGTGGCAACAGTTCTGTTTGGACTGAGCCTGCTGTTCGGACCGACTCGTGGAGCGGTGGTGAGATGGTCGCGGCGTGTCCGTCTGAATCGGAAGATCGATCGGCAGCATCTCCTGCGGAGTCTGTTCGAGTATCACGAGGTTCACTCGCCCGAAGTTTTCCACTCCAAGGAAGCCGCACGCTCCATTCCCTGGGACCGGGCTGTCCCCTTAGAGCGACTGCTCACCATGCGGAGTTGGTCGCTCGAACGCCTTGGCCGACAGATCGCAAGGGCCGCAAGAGAAGGCCTTGTGCAGCAATCGGACAAGGGAGCCGTACGTTTGACGGCAACGGGTCTGGCGGAAGCCAATCGCCTCGTACGTCAGCATCGACTATGGGAGTTGTACCTCATCAACTATGCCGATATTGCTCCCAGCAAAGTCGATCGGGACGCAGACACCATTGAACACGTACTCGAACCCGCGATGATTGCGGAACTGGAAACGCTCCTGGCTCGTGACGACGCCAAACGAGGGTTGCCCCAAAGCCCGCATGAAATCGTGGTGTCGTCCCAGGACGACGCGACCGTCCAGCATTCAACGCCAGAGCAGGGGGGCTGACATGTTCTCCGGGCTGGCCAATTGGAGTTGGTCACTTGACGGCTGGATCGTGCTGGCTGGCGTGTTGAGCGCCGTCTCCGCAGCGCTGTTGGGCAACTATCTTGTGCTGCGCCGGCTCAGCATGCTGGGAGATGCGATCAGCCATGCCATCCTGCCCGGACTGGCGGTGGCGTTCTTTGTCACAGGAAGCCGCAGCAGCGTTCCGATGTTTGTGGGAGCGGTCCTGGTGGGATTGCTGACAGCCTTCTTCACCGAGTGGATTCGCGATTTCGGCGAGGTCGACGAAGGGGCCTCGATGGGTGTCGTCTTTACGTAGTTGTTCGCGCTCGGACTGGTGATGATTGTGCAGGCTGCCGATCGAGTCGACCTTGATCCGGGCTGTGTTCTCTACGGAGCCATCGAACTGACGCCGCTGGACACCTGGCAGATCGCCGGCTGGGACATTCCGCGCGTCGTCGTGATCTCCAGTGGTGTCCTGCTGGTCAATCTGCTGTTTGTCGTGCTGCTTCACAAAGAACTCACCATTTCCGCGTTCGACCCGGCATTGGCAACCAGCGAGGGGTTTTCCGCCCGCATCATGCACTATGGTTTGATGACACTGGTAGCCGTGACGGCCGTCGCCAGTTTTGAGACCGTCGGCAATATCCTGGTGGTGGCCATGTTTGTCGTTCCGCCCGCCAGTGCGCACCTGCTGACAGATCGCCTCCCGACAATGATTGTTCTCAGCGCATTACTTGCGGCGGCCGCGGCTGTTCTGGGGCACATCTCGGCAATTGTTGTTCCGACCTGGTTCGGCTTCCATAGCACGTCAACAGCTGGAATGATGGCGGTTGCCGCGGGTGTGTTGTTTGCTTTCGCGGTTCTGTTTGCACCGCGACACGGCGTTCTGGCAAAGTTATTTCGCCGGCGACTTCTCGCCTGGAAGATTCTGGAAGAAGATGTCCTGGCGTTGTTGTATCGGCTGGAGGAGCGTCAACCGGACGTTCAGGCGGGGGTGGAACAAATCCGGGACGTGCTCCTCTCCGATGCCCGGTCCACCCGCTTTGTTCTCTGGAGCCAACAACAGCGGGGGCTCATCAGCGGAGACGGTGTCGGCTACCGACTGACACCTGCCGGCCGAGACAGGGCGCGCGAACTGGTCCGCACGCATCGCCTGTGGGAACAGTACCTGGTCGCCCATGCCGGACTCCCTGCCGAGAGAATTCACCCCTCGGCCGAGCGGTTGGAACACTTCACCACGCCGCAACTTCGGGAACGCCTTGACGCCGAGACCGATTCGCCAACAGTCGATCCCCATGGCAGCGAGATCCCAACCGAGGTGGATCGCACGGACCCGTGATTGACGACTGCGAGAACCTGGGCAAACGGCGCGTGCGATTTGCCAGAAAACTTCTTACACTGAAGCGACAGACTGGCAACTGCATCCCACGTGTGTCCCTGCCGCCGCGACCTCCCGCCGGAGTAAATAACTGGATGATTCGCCCTGACAACTCCCCGTGTGCCAACGTAGATCGTTCGAAGACTGTCGCAGTCGCGGGCTGCCTGTTTGTGAGGTCTGTCTGGGTCTACCCGTGTTGGGCAGGAGACGGGCCCGGTTGGTTGGGCCCGCAACGCAACGGACGCTCCAGCGAAACGATCGCGGCATGGAAGGCCGAGCCGCAGACGGTCTGGAAGCAGCCTGTCGGCAACGGCTACAGCAGCCCCATCGCCTGGGAGGGCCTCGTCTTCGTCCATTCGGCCGTCAAAGGCCAGGACTCGGAGCTGGTTCAGGCGTTCGATGCCGTTACCGGAAAGCGTGTCTGGGACGACACGTACTCTCGCGAGACGTATCGCAGCGAACTGGGGACCGGTCCGCGCGCCACGCCGACCGTTCACAACGGCCGGCTCTACACTATGGGAATTACGGGAATTCTCTCCTGCTACGATGCCAAGACCGGGAACCGCATCTGGCGTGTGAATCCTTATTCGGAACTGAACGCATCCCGTCCAGGTTTCGGCGTCTGCAGCAGCCCGCTGGTTGTCGCTGACCGAGTGGTCCTTCCCGTCGGCGGAGCTGGCAGCGGTGTTGTGGCTTATCACGCGGAAACGGGTGAACTCGCATGGAAGGCGTGTGACGAACCGGCCGCCGCTGCCTCCCCCGTCATGGTCTCGCGACCGAACGCAGGGGGCGAAGGGACTCGTGTCGAGGTCGTCGTCCAGACAACACTCCGGCTGCTGGGCATGAACCCGAGTGACGGCACGATCTACTGGGAACATCCGCTGGTCTTTCAGCCGTCTGGCGTCTCCCCCACGCCCCTGGCGGCTGGCAACCTGCTCGTCTGCTCGACGCAAGACACGGGGACACTGACCCTGAGGCTACCAACCGATGCAACCAGCCAACCCGAGTTGACGTGGTGGAAGCAGGACATCGCAAGCTATTTTTCCACCGGGACGATTCGTCCGGACGGAGTGGCCTACATCGTGACGAATGCACTCGCCCCGTTGCCGAA
>CALJUK010000713.1 GCA_937975745.1 uncultured Planctomycetaceae bacterium
TCTCCTTCATGCACAACGGTCTTGATGAATCGCTGGGTCCTGGGACAGAGACATCTGTCGGTTGGGGGAAGGGGCTGACCGATCTGTTCAATCGGCTGGCCAATCGGTTGGGGAGCAATGCTGTCGTGATGCCCGAACTATCGCGGGATCCACAGCCCGAACGGGCCGTTCGCCACGTGGCCCTCACTGCAGTTTCCAAACCGATCGCTGCTGGCGTAGGCAGACAGGCATTCGGGCCGATCGACAGTCGGCCGACGCGTTTGCTGCAGCAACCTGCCGAAGTCCAGGCAACCGGATTCCGTGCGGATGGTTCTCCCCGCCAGTTCGTCTGGCAGGGGGATGCGTATCGGATCTGTCACAGTTGGGGGCCCGAGCGGATCGAAACCGGATGGTGGCGGCAGCCGTCCCCCATCTGCCGGGATTATTACCGAGTGGTCACACAGACCGGTACGCGATTCTGGCTGTTTCGTCAGCGGGATCAAAACAACTGGTGGCTGCACGGCCTGTTTGATTGACGGTTCGGTAGGAGCGGCGTTCACAAGCCGGAAGCATTCGCACCCGGCCCTATCAATTTCGAATTGATTCGATCCAATCCATGCCCGATCCACCTCTACCGCGCCGACCTGTCTCGACCGTTGGGTCCGGGAAGTCTTTCCATCGGAGGGAAACAAAGCCCGCCGGTCTGGATCCCCTGTCCGCCATTTCTGCCGCTCACAGTCCCCGGTATGCAGAACTTCACTGCCGTACGAACTTCTCGTTTCTGCGGGCGGCGTCTCATCCGGACGAGTTGGTGCAGCAGGCTGTCGAACTGGAACAACATGCCTTGGCAATCACCGATCGGAACAGTCTGTCGGGTGTTGTCCGGGCGCATGCGGCGGCGCGTGAAACGGGCCTGAAATTGCTGATTGGCTCGGAGATTACGCTGCTGGATGGCTGGCCTGTGATTCTGCTGGCGATCGATCGGGCCGGTTACGGTCGGCTTTCGCGGCTGATTACGCTGGGCCGTCGTCAGGCTGCAAAGGGTGACTGTCGACTGACATTCGCCGACGTGGCTGCCGCTGCTGAGGGACTGATCGCGTGCGTTCCCGCGGGCGGATTGAGCGATCCCGAAGAAAACGCGGATGTGTTGTCTGCCGGTGAGGGTGGTTTGGAGTTGGCAGTCGCACGATACCGGGAGGTGTTTTCGGACCGCTGTTATTTGCTGGCAGAACGGCATCTCGGCCCGGACGATGCCCGGCAGATGGCCCGGTTGAAGGAGATTGGCCAGCGAACCGGCGTTCCCATCGCTGCAGCGAACGACGTGCAATATCACGAACCGTCCCGCCGTATGTTGCACGATGTGCTGCAGGCTGTCCGCTGCAACACCACCGTGGCTGAGTTGGTTCCGCATCTCCCCGCCAATGCGGAGCGGTTTCTGAAGTCTCCCCGTCAGATGGCACGGCTGTTTTCTGAATATCCCGGCTGGCTGGAACGCACGATCGAAGTGGCCGACCGCTGCCAGTTCTCGCTGGACGAACTTCGCTACGAGTATCCCGAAGAACTCTCCCCGGCGGGGAGCAGCCCGATGAAATATCTGGCGGAACTGACTTGGAGCGGAGCGGCCGTCCGGTATCCGCAAGGCATTCCGCCGAAGGTACAAGGCCTGATCGAACACGAACTGCAGTTGATCGCCGAGTTGCATTACGAAGCATACTTTCTGACCGTCTGGGACCTGGTGCAGTTCGCTCGCAGCCGGGGGATTTTATGTCAGGGACGCGGTTCAGCGGCCAACTCGGCTGTCTGCTTCTGCCTGGGTGTTACGTCGGTTGACCCCGAACGGATCGATGTGTTGTTCGAGCGATTCATCAGTAAAGAACGAAACGAAGCACCCGACATTGATGTCGATTTCGAACACGAACGCCGGGAAGAGGTGCTGCAGTATCTGTATCAGAAGTACGGCCGCGACCGAGCCGGCATGACGGCTGCGTACATTACCTATCGGCCACGATCGGCTGTCCGAGACGTCGGCCGGGCCTTGGGTCTCTCGCTGGATCGCGTCGACACGCTGGCGAAGGCGCTTGAGCATCATACCGATGAAGATCGGCTGGCGATGCGGTTTCGAGAGACGGGCTTCGATCCCAAATCGCACGGTGTCCGCCAGTTTTTGTCGCTGGTGCAGCAGGTTCTTGGTTTCCCTCGGCATCTGTCGCAGCACGTGGGCGGGATGGTCATGACGCGCGGTTCGTTGTGCGAACTGGTGCCCGTCGAAAACGCCGCCATGCCTGAGCGAACCGTCATTCAGTGGGACAAAGATGACCTGGACCAGTTGGGAGTTCTCAAAGTCGACTGCCTCTCACTGGGCATGCTCACCGCCATTCACCGGGCGTTTGATCTGCTGGAGAAAGGATTCCAGAAACGGCTTACCCTGGCGAGTGTGCCGGCCGAAGATCCGGCTGTTTACAAGATGATCGGGCAGGCAGACACGATGGGTGTGTTTCAGATCGAAAGCCGCGCCCAGATGAGTATGTTGCCCCGGCTGCGCCCCCGTTGCTTTTACGATCTGGTGATTGAAGTTGCCATCGTTCGTCCGGGACCCATCCAGGGAGACATGGTGCACCCGTATCTTCGGCGGCGGAGCGGTGTCGAGGCGGTAACCTATCCCGACGACCGGATTCGCGAGGTTCTGAAAAAGACGCTCGGTGTTCCCATCTTTCAGGAGCAGGCAATGCGTCTGGCTGTGGTGGCGGCTGGCTTTACACCGGGCGAAGCGGATCAGCTCCGCCGGGCAATGGGTGCCTGGAGACGCCGCGGTGTAATTGACGAATTCCGCCGCAAGTTAATCGAAGGGATGCTGGCCAACGGGTATTCGGCCGACTTTGCCGAACGCCTTTTTCTGCAGATTCGCGGCTTTGGCGAGTACGGTTTTCCCGAATCGCATGCGGCCAGCTTTGCGTTGCTGGTGTATGTCTCGGCGTGGCTGAAGTGTTACTACCCCGAGGTTTTTCTGACGGCATTGCTGAACAGTCAGCCGATGGGTTTTTATGCGGCTGCCCAATTGGTCGAGAACGCGCGACAGCATGGGGTGGAAGTTCGACCGGCCGACGTTAACTTCAGCGATTGGGACTGCGATCTCGAGCCGGGCAATGCATCGGTGGTTGATGAAGGTTCTTCTCAGAATCGCCGTCCGGTGGCCGTTCGGCTGGGGCTCAGGCAGGTGCGAGGTCTGTCGCGAAACATTGCCGACCGGATTGCAGCCAGCCGTCGTACGCGACCGTTTGAATCATTTGACGACTTCCGCCGGCGGATGGATCTTCCCAAGGCCGCGCTGTCATTGCTGGCCCGGTCGGATGCGTTTGGTTCGTTGCGTGTGAACCGCCGCGATGCGTTGTGGCGTTCATTGCCAGCCCGGGAAAGCCTCCCGTTGTTTGATCGACTGGAGGACGATGAACCGGTTCCGCAACTTCCCGAGATGTCATTACAGCAGGAAGTGATTGCCGACTACCGATCGGCCGGTCTGTCGCTGCGGGCTCACCCGTTCCAATTCCTGAGGGATGAACTCGATCAGTTGGGTGTCACGCGGAACGAACGTCTGGCCAAAGCACCGGATGGTTGCCGCATTAAAGTCTCTGGCCTGGTTCTGCTGCGTCAGCGTCCTGGAACAGCCAGTGGTATCACGTTTGTCACATTGGAAGACGAGACCGGCTTTGCCAATCTGATTATCCGGCCGGAGATTTGGGAACGGGACCATCGGGCGGCTCGCATGTCGAATGCGCTGGTTGTTACGGGAGAGTTGCAGCGGCAGCACAATGTGATTCATGTTCTCGTCAGCCGCGTGGAAGACCTGACGCCGTTGCTGGCCAATCTGCAGACCAAGTCTCGCGACTTTCAGTGACAGCCGTGCTTTCCGGTGACGGTACCGGGCCTGCGGGGGCTTTGCTACCACAGTAGAGTAGCGATCCGCCTACCGCATTCCACCGCTTTCAGACAGCGATCCGACGAGGAACAGACATGCCGTCCGAATCGACCAGTTCCAGCACGCTCACCGCTCTGCAACCGGGTTCTGCACCCCAGCCGACGATGATCTGGGAAGGGGACGAAACGGGTCATCTGTTGATGATCGACCAGACTCTACTGCCGGTCGAGCTGAAGCGGCTGACGCTGACCACGGTCGACGAAGTGTGGGAAGCGATTCGGTCGCTACGTGTCCGGGGAGCCCCGGCGATTGGTGTGGCAGCCGCTTATGGCCTGGTGCTCGCGTTGCAGGAGTGGGCCGACAAAGATCGGGCCGACTTTGACGCCCGGCTGACAGAAGCGGCCGACTTTCTGGCCGGCAGTCGACCGACGGCCGTGAATTTGTTCTGGGCGCTCGATCGGATGCGGGCTGTCGGAAAGTCCATTTCCGCTGCCACGTCTCGCGAGATGCTGCAACGGCTGCTGACCGAGGCGAAAGCCATCGAAGACGAAGACCGCCAGATGTGTGCCGACATCGGTCGGCATGGTGCGGACTTACTCCAAGATGGTTCCGGAGTGCTGACGCACTGTAACGCCGGTGGTCTGGCGACAGCTGGTGACGGGACGGCTTTGGCTGTGATTTTTGCGGCGGCCGCCCAGGGAAAACAGTTGCAGGTCTACGCGGACGAAACACGCCCGCTGCTGCAGGGTGCCCGGTTGACGACCTGGGAATTGATGCAGCGGAATGTCCCGGTGACTCTCATTTGCGATTCGATGGCCGGTTGGGTGATGAAGGAAGGCCGCATCGGAGCCGTCATTACAGGAGCCGACCGGATTGCTGCCAACGGCGACTCGGCCAACAAGATTGGGACGTACTCGGTCGCTTTGCTGGCCAAGGCACACGGCATTCCGTTCTATGTGGCGGCACCATCGAGCACGTTCGATTTAAGTCTTGAATCGGGCGAGGAAATTCCCATCGAAGAGCGAGCCGCGACCGAAATCACCAACGGCATGGGACGGCAGACGGCCCCGACCGACGTTCACGTCTATAATCCTGCGTTCGACGTCACACCGGCCGAATTGATTGCCGGCATCGTGACCGAAAAAGGCGTTATCCGCCCGGTGACGCGGGAGAACGTCGTGAAGATGGTCCGCGGGGTGTGAGCCAAACATGAACTTTGCATTGCTGGGCGATGATGTAGACGCGGTCGAGTTCGTGGCTGCTGTCTGCCGGCATCCCGACCATCGCCTGGTCCTGGCATGCGGTGCAGAGCGGCTGGGCGAGTCGGTGCGAACATTGGCCCCGGGATGCGTCTGCGTCGGTGAGTGGGATTCATCCGCAGCCTCGGGAAAGATCGAAGCGTTAATCGTCGCCACCGGTGACGAACGACTGCTGTCAGTTGCCCGCGATTGGGCGGCAGATGGTGAGCCAGTGGTACTCGTCCCCGACTTCGACAACCATTCGGCGTTTGTCTACGAACTTGCACTGAAACAAGAGGATGCCGGGGGGCTGCTGTTTC
>CALJUK010000714.1 GCA_937975745.1 uncultured Planctomycetaceae bacterium
CCTGGCATTGGTCCACGGCGTCGTCGGCCCCCAACGGGGAACGGTCCGCCTGCCAATTGGTCGAGCCATCGGTGCCATGTCGGCTTTGGCGTCTGTGACACCTGATGCCCGCGACCGGCGACCGGCAGAAACTCTGTACCGCGTGGTCGAACGGTTCGCGTCCCACACTTTGGTTCTGGCCCAGCCGATGACCGGGCGAATGCATCAGATTCGAGTGCACTTGGCGGCGTTGGGGCACCCGATTGTTGGAGACGCCTTCTACGGCGAACATTCCCGTCAAGCAAGCAATCCGCTGCCACTTCTTCCAGGACTAGAACGCCACGCCTTGCATGCCTGTCGGATGGAGTTTTCCCATCCGGTGTTGCGGACCAGAATGACATTCAATGCCGAGTTACCCGACGACCTGCGATCAGCCGTCGAACACCTACGATCCCGCATGGCCTTAGCGACCAGCTAGCGCCGTTTCGCTTCGTTCTGTAGCATTTCTTCGGCCAAAGTTCTGTTCCAGTCGGGCCACAGTCTGATCCCAGTCCGCGTTGTCCACTCGCAAGGCATGACTGATCGGAGGAAACTCGAAAGTCGCGTGCGCGGAAGAATGGGGCCGCAACGTCGAGTCCCGCATCAGCGTGCCGGCGGCAAAAATATGCGGCATCCACGTCTGACCGAACGAGTTGCACCACAGTCGCCCGCGCTCGTCGGCCCCCACTCCCGCCGCCGAGAGATTCAGCCGCGCCGTCTTGCCGATTCGACCGACGCAACAGATGACCCGTTCGGTCTCTGCAGTCGTGCCGTCGGCAAAGGTGACCTGGGCCGTCCGCTCGTTGCGACTCGTGACGGCAATGACATCCATGCCGGTGCGTGCCTCCCCGCCCAAACGATCAAACAGGGCTCGCTGTTTTCGCTGACCGGCTGGAAGCTCGGGCAACTGGTCCAAGCCGTCAACCAGCACAACTCGCGAGCCAAGTAACTGCATTGCCAAAGCCACATCCATCCCGGTGGAACTGCCACCAATTACGAACGTCGAATCGGGAACTCGATCGATCGCCAGAATTTCGTCGGCATCAGTCACGCAGGCCGATCGAAAGTCGAATCCGCAGGACCGTCGGACAGTCGTTCCCGTGGCAATCACAAACTCGTCTGCCGTCAGATACGTCCGACCGCCGGGTCCGACCAGTTCGATTTCGTGCGGATTCTCGAACCGGGCCTCGCCAATCAGAATGTCGACACCTAACTCTCGCATCCGAGTCGTAGCGGCCAACCGCTCGGCTCGCATCAGGTCGGCAATCCGCTTGCGAAGTCCCCACACGACGGCGTCCGTTCGGCCACGTGGAGCCGCACGATAAGCGTCGCCGGGGTCAACTCGCCGGTATTCCGTGGATGCCCTCTCGATCGTGAGATCGCGGGGAACGAAACAGAGCGCATCGAACAACTGCCGCCGAATCGTCGGAAACGGGATCCGCCATGCATGGTCGGCGACCGAGATCGATTCGCTGACAGCCGGATCGACCATCGCGACCAGTCGTCCCTGGCGCGCGGCTTCTTCCGCGGCTTTTCGGCCTGGGAGGTCACTTCCCAGGACAATCAGATCGTATCGCATGGCGTCGGCTCACTCGTTTAGGCAGATCGAAAGCCAGGCTCTGTGTCACGCGGTAAAGTCCGCTCAGAGGCCTCATCTTTCTCAATCGATCAAATCGAGCCGTCACCCCGAATGAGACTCTCGGTAAATTGCAAAGAGTTCACAAACGGCAAACAATCTTCAGATTACAGCGATTATGACGCCACCTCGATTCTCACACCGCACGATGCCATGATGTGTACACTTATCACCGATCCCGTGTCGCAACGTAAGACCTCAATGAGAGTTAACTCATTCCTCGCAAAAATCTGATCCGGATTGCGCAAGATTTCGTTTGCCCATGCGAATCGAACACATAGGCTATGGTGGTTGATGCATCGCCTTTCCAGCTTGAGGTGCGCGTCGGTGACCGACCGATGACGCCTCCGAGAACAAACCGTGGCGGCATTCGCCCACCCGGTAACAAGCGCGACATCGTTTCGAGTTCCCCTGAGTCCGTCGGCCGTATTTCGTGGCGGCTGCCCTCAGGTTCCAGGAGTGCATTCGCATGGCAGAAGAATTCGACTTCCGCAAATATTCTCGCCGCGGGAGTGGTGGCGGCGGTGCCGGGAGATCGCCCGGTTCGATCGTTGCTTTGGTCGTAGCGCTCGGTGTGGCTGGCTACTTTGGCTACACGATGTTCCGTATCGAGGTCGGAACAGGCGAGATGGCCATTCTGATGCACAAGACGGGACTCGACCTCTCGAACGATATGGAGATTGCCCCCAGCGAGGAATACAAGGGCGTCCAAACAGAAGTCCTCACCGAAGGAAGGCATTGGCGAAATCCCTACCACTGGAGTTGGGAAGTCATACCGCAGTTTGAAGTCCCCAAGGGGCAAGTCGGAGTCCTCGTCAGTCTGGTCGGCGATGACCTGGGGTATGGCGAATTCCTCGCCAAAAGTGACGACCAAAACAACGTCATCACCAAGGGAATTGTCCCCGAGGTCCTTCGTCCCGGCCGCTACGCGGTCAATCCGTACGTCTTCCAGCTGGAATTACACCCACCAGTCACAATTCCGGCCGGCTACAAAGGTGTGGTCACCAATCTGGCCGGCGCCTTCCCCAAGACTCCCAACACTCTGCTGGTGAACGAAGGCGAGCGGGGCGTGCAGGAATCGACCCTGGACCCCCGCACGTATTACATCAATCCGTATGTGACTCGTATCAGTCTGGTCGACGTCCGTAATCAGCGGTTCAACCTGGCCGAGAACAAGGACATGGGTTTTCCGTCGAAGGACGGGTTCTGGGTCAGCCTCGATGGGATTATTGAATTCCACGTCAACCCGGAGAAGGCGGCCGAAGTGTTCGTGACCTACAACGAAGACTTCAATGGCGATCAGATCGACGAAGAGATTATCAGCAAAATCATCATGCCCAACGCGAGAGCGTTCTGCCGACTGGAAGGTTCGAACAAGCTCGGCCACGATTTCATCCAGGGTTCGACGCGGGCCGACTTCCAAGACAAATTCAAAGTTGCCATGCAAAAGGCCTGCGAGCCACTAGGTGTCAATATCGTACAGGCCTTGATTACACGCATTCATCCTCCACAGCCCATCGCCGAACCGGTTCGCGAGCGAGAACTCTCCAAGCAGGAGGAAATGAAGTACCAGCAGCAGATTATCCAGCAGGAAGAAGAACGCCAATTGGCAACCAAGAAGGCGTTGGTCAAGCAAAAGTCGGCATTGGTCGCGATCGAACAGGACATCGTCAAGGTGGTGGTCCAGGCCGAACGCGAGCAAGAAGTCGCCGTCACCCAAGCCAACGAGCGGCAGCAGGTGGCCCAATTCGCTTTGGAAGCGGCGAAAGATCAGGCGGCGGCGATCCTGGCTACGGGCAAAGCGGAAGCAGACGTCATCGGATTCGAGAACGAGGCCGATGCGGCCGGTTGGCGTGCCGCTGTCATGGCATTCGGCGGGAATGGAAAGTTGTATGCCCAGTACATGATGTACCAGAAGATGGCTTCGGCGTATCGCCAGTTGATGATTAATACGGCAGACAGCCCGATCATGCGTATCTTTGACTCGTTTACACGACCAGAGTCTGGACCGACTGGTTCGCTCCCTGCGGACACGGCAACGGGCCGATCCACCCAAAGTTCACCCTCGTCCGAGAAGCGAGCCGTTCCCGTGGGAGAGACAACCAACTGATTTCGTGCCGTCCAACCGACAGGCCCGCAGATCAGTTCCGCTTTCCTTTGCAACCACAGTGACTCGCGGTCACACACTCAGATCGTGACTTTGGGTCGCACAGTCAAATAAGGTCCACAACGATGTCAACCAACCAGTCCTCCAGCCGGAACACTGCGACCTGGATCGTTGTTCTGTTGGTCGCCTTCAGCGTGATTCTCGGCGGAGTCTGGATTGCCGTCGAGTGGACGGTCAACCGGATCACCGTGCCCGACGGTTGGAGTCTGCAACTTCAATACAAGGGTCCGCCGCTGCCACTTCCTTTCATGGGAGTCCGTCCGAAGGGGGCACCGGGAGAATTTGCCAAGGTCGACGAGAACGGCAGTCCGCTGGAGTTGGGCGTGCTGGAAGAACTCCGCGGCCCGGGGCGTCACTTCTACAGCCCGTTCTGGTGGGATCGAAAATTGGTGGAAGACATCGTCGTCAAGCCGGGTGAAGTTGGCATCGTCATCAGCCGCATGGGAAAAAGCTTCAAAGGGGAATCAAATCGATTCCTGGTCGACGGAGATCTCGGCACGAGCGAATATAAGGGAATTCTGCGGAAAGCTTTCGGCCCCGGAAAATACCGTGTCAATCCGTACGCCTACGACTTCAAAATCATCAAGTCGCAGACGTTCGCGTCCGGTAACCAGGACAAGCATGCCGGCTGGGTCGAAATTCCAACCGGATCGGTCGGTGTCGTGACAAACCTGACTTCGAATCCTTTGACCGGCGCAACCGAAGGCGTTCAACGGGAAGTCTTGCCACCCGGGATCTATCCCATCAATCCCAACGAGCAGAACGTCGACATTGTCGACGTTGGTTACCGAGAACGAAGCATCACCGCTGAGTTGAAAGTTGGTCCCGACGGCAATCTGGTCCTGGATGACAGCGGCGAACCTGTCATCGCCAATGCGGATTCGGGAATCAGTTTTCCGTCGAATGACGGCTTCCCGATCCAAATGGATTTCACTGCAATTTGGGGCATCATGCCTGACCAGGCGGCCGAGATCATCAGCGAGTTTGGCACGGTCGATGTCGTCGAAAACCGGATTGTCATCCCACAGATCGAAAGTATCTGCCTCAACAACGGCTCCAGTCTGGGGGCTGTCGAGTTGTTGGTTGGAAATTCTCGGCTGGAGTTTCAGAAGAAAACGTCCGAGCAGTTTGCGAACGTCCTGCAAGACAAAGGTATTACCGTGTTGAATGGATTGGTGCGGCATATCTATATCCCACAGGAAGTCCGCATTCCCATCCAGCAGGCTTTCATCGCCGACGAATTAAAACTGACCCGTCAGCAGGAACAGTTGACGGCCGAGACCGAAGCCTTGCTGCGTGAATCGGAAGAGAACGTCAAGCTGGCCACGCAGGAAGTCGTCTCTGAAACCGAAAAGCTGGTCGCCGCCAAAGAAGCCGAAGGACGCAAGACGGCTGCTGAGACCGGAGCCGAAACCAAGAAGCTCGTCGCAGCCATCGACAGGAAATCGGCCGAGTTGGAAGCGGAAGCAACCGTGTTGCTCGGCCAAGCACAAGCCCAGGCGCGCCTGATGCAGGAAGAGGCCCGTTCGGACAAGTTCCGGCTGGCTGTTGAATCATTCGGTGCCGGCGAAGCCTACAATCAATGGGTCTTCGCGACGGGTCTCCCGGACGACATCGAACTGAACATGATCTACGCCGGCGAGGGAACCTTCTGGACCGACCTGAAAGGCTTTACCGACGTCATGCTGGGTCGGCAAACGAATGAAAGCCGCAAGTCAACGACCTCACCGACTTCTCCGCCAACACAGCCGGTCCGCGTTCCGCCACGCAGTCGTTAGAGCGCGCTGCGACAATCGCATTTTCCGCACGACGGTTTTGGCAGCCCCCAGTGACAGGCGAGATTCCGTGACTCTTCAGCGAATGTGGTAAGGCATCAAACTGGGCCATAACCGCCGCCGCCCGGAGTCTGGATGATCAGTACGTCACCCGGGTCCGCTGCGAACGACGCTTTCCCGCCGAGCGATTCCGGTTTGAGGCTCCC
Source organism: uncultured Planctomycetaceae bacterium (assembly GCA_937975745.1). Lineage (GTDB taxonomy): Bacteria > Planctomycetota > Planctomycetia > Planctomycetales > Planctomycetaceae > CALJUK01. The sequence goes on from CALJUK010000714.1 coordinate 5,803, forward strand.
TTTGCGGAGCAGCCAGTTCACGCCAAGTTTGCCGTCTTCTCCGCCCGCCAGTCCAAACGGTGGATACGGACCACGACGTTCTGACAGGATGGAGACTCGCAGCGGTTCGAGGAACTCAATCCGCCGAATGATGCCGTCTCCCCCCTGATGCTCCCCTTCACCACCGGAACCTCGACGGATCGAAAACTCGTGCACGCGGACCGGATATCTCCGTTCGATCACTTCAATGTCTGTCAGTCGGGTATTCGTCATATGGGTATGGACGGCGGAGGCGCCGTCGGCATCGGCTGTTGCTCCGCTCCCGCCACAGATTGTCTCGTAGTAACCAAATTGCTCGTTGCCAAACGTCAGGTTGTTCATCGTTCCCTGGCTGGCCGCTGCGACACCGAGCGCTCCCAAAAGCACGTCCACCACGCGCTGCGAAGTTTCCACATTCCCGCCGACCATGGCAGCACATTGGGCCGGGTCGTCCTGCTCGGGCGGATTTAACAGACACGTCGGAAGACGAATTTCAAGCGGATCGAGCACTCCACTGTTCAGCGGGATGTCATCGGCAATCAGGCAGCGGAAGGCATACATGACAGCTGCGGTGACGATGGCCCGATTGGCATTCAGGTTCGATTCGAGCGTGTCGGCTGTCCCGGTAAAGTCAATCACGGCTTGATCGTCTTCGATTGTGATGACCACACGAATGGCTGCACCACAGTCGAGATGGTCAACGCGTTCATAACGTCCGGAACCATGCTTCCGAAGTGACTGCCGCATCTTCTCGGCCGCC
>CALJUK010000715.1 GCA_937975745.1 uncultured Planctomycetaceae bacterium
CGCGCAGGACTTCTACGTGGGCGAAGGGCGTTCCGGGACGATGTATTCGGTGGGGTATGTCAATCGCGTGAACGGCGCCGCGCGGATTGACGCCGTCGCGGATGGATCAGGTGGCGACCAAGCCAAGATCTACGACACACCGGGAAACGACCTGGTCGTCACCCAGGGGGATCGGGGCTGGATGTCCTCCGCCGGAGCACTCAACGTCGCAACCGGCTTTGACCGCGTCGAGTTCTTCTCGCAGTGGGGTAACAATGACCTCGCTGCGATCTACGACACGGCCGCACATGACATCTTCGACACGAGTCCAGATGGAACCCGTGCCTTCATTTACGCCGCCGGTTACATGAACATTGCGACCGGATTCTCGCGTGTCGATGTCTACTCTCAAAACGGCGGACAGGATGAGGCACACTTCCGCGCGACTCCGGGAGCCGACCGCTACGAGGGACGCAGCACTCGCGCCTGGATGGTCGGACCAGGATTTCTCAACGTTGTGAACGGTTTCGCGACAACGACCGGCTATTCCAACGGACAATCGATCGATGTGGCATTGTTGTACGGAAACTCGGGCAATGACCAATTCATCGGTCAGCCCACCTTCGGTATCGCGAAACTCATCGGAGGCAACTACCGCCATACGGCAACCGGCTTTGCTCAGGTTGATGCCTTCGCCGGGACCGGCGGGAACGATCGCGCGTTTCTGTACGACACATCGGGAAACGATGTTTTCACAAGTCTGGGTGCAACATCTTCAATGACCGGCTCCGGCTATCAGTACACGGTTCACGGCTTCAGTCGGGCCGACGCGTTTGCGACGAGCGGCCACGACACGGCATTATTGACGGGACGGTCCGGAATTGCCGACATCCTGGAGTCCAACGGAAACCGAGCCTGGCTGCAAAGCGACCTGTTCCTGAGCGTCACGAACGACTTCACTCTGGTGTCGTCCGTCGGGCAAACCGAAGATCGCGTTTTGCTGCGGAACGTCGGTGGTGCCGACCAACTCACCGGCAGCGGCAGTCAGGTGAAACTGATCCGGGGCGGAGGTGGGACCGAACTCCGTGGGGACAGATTTGGCCGTGTCACGGCCGAGTCGGCCGCGGGCCAGCTGCCGACGGCCAACGTCTCTGGGATCGACTATGTCTTCGAGCAGGTTGGTACTTGGTTGTGACCACCCTGGTAATTGGGCGGCCCCATTCCCGGCGTTACGGCCGATTTACAACCTACGGAATAGAGACATTCTCCCTTCACTCGCTAAAAAGAAATTGACGTAAACCATCGCACAGGATTAACATCGGTGGGTGGAGAGTCAGCTCATGATTCACTGAGGCACCCCAAGCCAACCGGTCTGTGATCGCATGCGCTTGCCAGCATTGCCCGAAAACCGACCCTCCTACGGTCACTGACCCCGGGTCGTCCAACTGGCAATTCCGGCAGGTTGTAGTCGATGACGTTTTCGGCGACCTCGCATATCATCGGCCCAGCGTCAGCCGAATGCGGAGTTTTTCACTTGTTTATGGCGAGTAGTGTCCGACTGGGTACGACGGCAAACTGAGCGACCAGGGGAGAATTCCAATGAAGAAACGACAGACTCGCGGTTTCACGCTGATCGAACTGCTGGTGGTGATCGCGATCATCGCCGTCCTGGTCGCGCTGTTGCTTCCGGCCGTCCAACAGGCTCGTGAAGCGGCTCGGCGGTCACAATGCCAAAACCATTTGAAGCAGTTGGGTTTGGCGCTGCACAACTATCACGACGTCCACAAGGTTTTCCCTCCGGGACAGATCAACTCGCTGTTCGTCGCCAACAGCGGTGGGTTTCAGGCGGCCGACGTCGATGAATCACTGATCGTCCCGACAACCGGATCTCTGAACGGCTTCCAGGGAACAAGCTGGATGGTGCACATCCTCCCCTATATCGATCAGGCGACGGTTTACAATACCTGGAATTTCAATGTCAACATGGCCGGTAATACACTCGCTGTATTCTACAACCCGAGTTTAGTTGTTGGGATTACGCCACCACCACTGACAGAGCTGCCAGTTTTTTACTGCCCCTCGCGACGTAGCACTATGGATGTCAGCGGGAAAATGGCGAACATGATCCGACCGGACAGTGGAACCACGGCATACTCGCAGCAGGGCGTTTTCTGGACCAAGGGCGGGAACGACTACGGCGGCTGCGGTGGTTCGGGACTATTGTTTGACGAAAGCGAGATTACCAATCTCCCGTCGAAGGTGAATACCTGGCATTTGACACCTGCCCAGGTCCAGAACGGTGGGATCACGATCACCAATTCGCCGGCACCGCTCTACCGCGGTGTCTTCTACGTCAACAGCAGCGTCGCGATCCGCGATATTACCGACGGAACATCGAACGTGCTGATGGTTGGCGAAGTCCAACGGCTACAGAATCCTCTGCAGGTGACTCAGCTCTTCTGCCGTGATGGTTGGGCTTGGGGCGGCCACGCTGTTCACAACGCGATTGGGGAATAACAAAGCGGTCCATTATGATGGCCCTGGCAGCGAGCATGATGGGATGGCTCAATTCTGCTTCGCTGACGGCAGCGTGCGGTCCGTCAGTGAGAACGTCAACCTGTTCACGTTCCAGAACCTGGGGAACATTGCCAACGGCATCTCGGTCTCCCAGTTCTAAGTTCACGTTGCGGAGCATTGGAGCGACGGTTGAGTTCGCGGAAACGACTCGTCGAAGCCGTTTCGGAACGCTACACTAGAACCAGTTTCACAACCGGTTGGTGGCGAGTCTTCGGCCACC
>CALJUK010000716.1 GCA_937975745.1 uncultured Planctomycetaceae bacterium
GGCTGACCAGAGTCCCGTAACGGCTCGCCTGCGGAGCCACCGTATAGACCGCCTCGACCACCAGAGAGTCGTCCGTCTCCTGCAGCACGTTCTGATCGTCCCACAGGTACTTCGTAATCGTTGTCCCGTCGTCCCGTTGCACCCGCTTCAAAAAGCCGTCGTACGTAAAGACGATCACCGTCGTGTCCGGCAGTTCCGTCTCGATCAGCTGGTTCTCGAAGTCGTACGTGTTCTCGGTCAGGTCGCTGCTGGGCTCCAAAACGCTCAGCAGGTTGCCGTCCGCATCGTACGTGTACTTCAGCAATTCACCATGTTGGTTGGATTCCAGCGTCCGCTGAAGCCAACGACGTTCAACGGCCCGTCAAACGACTATCAGTTGATCACCGTTGCGAATTGTGTACGATTCAAAAACGTCGCTGTCGTCGTATGCGGCAACGACAATACCGTTTGTAAATCTCAGACTTAACGTACCCGACTCGTCTCCGGCTGCGTTGGCAATCGAACAGTTCAGCAACTTCAGAAGTACAGGTGCCGCGTCCGAGAACGCGGTGTGTTTCTGAATGTTACCAGACGGGTCCGCGCATCCGACGCACGATGATATGGACAAAGTAGTGTGACCATCAAAACTAAGTATCAAGTCGTGCGCACCGAAGCATACTTGGATCAATATCCTTCTTTGGAAGAAGCTCAGGTCGACATTCGGGGGAAGTCCGTACATATTTAATGATACCCTCCAGGTGCTGGCGGGAGTGGAACATGAGTCTGGGCTCGCCCCGCAGAGCGTGCGACATTGCCCGGAGGGTTGCCCGTGGCGGGGTTAATTGCTTGTGCATGCTCGTTGTATTGGACCCAGTATCCATGCGGGTACTGGTCCGTGGGTGGCATGACTCTAATCGTGTTGGCGTCACCAGTTGTTCCCGGCTGGCGCCACACCACACCACCATTTCCAATCGGCTCAGGCGTCCAACTATACGGAATCATGGGGTAATGAGGAGGATTAGTCGGCGGTGTAAACGTCCGAGGAGCATGTGGCCTGCGCGACGGCTGTGGCAAGATTCGAGGTCCCGGAGAATACGGTTGAGTCGGGACCGCTCTCCTAGGTATCGGCTCAAGTATAATGGGAGTCCGCGGCCGAAGGCCTGGTATTCCCGCACCAGCGCATCCGGCCAATGCCGGTGCCAACGAATCCCAGAGTCCACCCGGCGCAAAGACGAGCGCAGCATTCCCGCCCGTTCTCTGGAGTTCGTCCCAATAGGCACCTGTCGCGTCGCCCGGTGGATGAATCTCCCGAATCTGATCGGGCGACTCTGCTCCACGGCGGGCGTCGTCTTGGATTCTCTCGTTTTTTAGCACGTCCAGCACGGCCTGATGGCGAGACCAATACGCCTGCAACTCCTGTTCGTATTCGCGATCAAGTCTCATCTGCTCGATGCGAGATGGGTGGTCGAGTGGCGGTGTTGGCGGCACGCCAACCAGCAGGGTCGCAAGCTGATTCAATTCAGTGTCAGTTGCCGAATGGTCGCTGTCATGTGGATACGCGGTCCGGATGAATGATTCGACTTCGTTTCGAAAGCGGTCTTCGAACGAAGCCAGTGTCGGTCTGTCGTCCTGCATCAATTGGATCAAGATGTCCTGACGCGCAGTGTCCAGCGGACACTCGCATCCGGCCTGAAGTCCACTGGGGTCTGTTTGGTTGACGGGGTCATTTTCCGCGTATCGGTAGAGGTTGCCGTCGTCAGCCTCTGACCCCAGCGGGTCCTGCTGCAAAAACCGGGCGATGTTGGCCTGGTATTCTCTCCGCCGCAGATTGTACCGCGCCGTGGCCGGATCGAGGTAGTACCCCTCACGAGCGACTTACACTTGGATTTCATCCGTCACAACTTCAAACCAGAGACCAGAATCTCTTCGGGCGGATAAGAATTCGATTGCCCGATGGTGGCTGTCTGCAAGTTCAGAACCGTAGTCGCAGCTGTGTTCCTGCTGTGGTTGGATCCCACGTTCAAATCTCATGAATCCTTCAACGCCTAGAATGTTGATATCCAGCTTTGCGCATTCCTTCACAAATTCAATCGCCGTTGCAGGTTCCATCACAAACACGGACCCGATGCGGGCACCTTTTCCGGCGAACTTCAGTTCGGTTGTAGTAACCACTTCGTGCCCTCAATCAAGGAGTGAACGGATTAACGATTGACGGATCAGGGATCCAGGTTCCTGGGCTTATTCGATCGCTTAGCTGAATGAGTTCCCCTGTTACGTCGTCCCGGATCACATGTGAACCATCTCGATTGAAATACGCTGTAGCAGGATTCCCATTCGCCCTGTTGACTGCGCGTCGTGTAGTAAATGGGTTGTTCACAGTCTCGTCGATTGTTGACCGGCTCCATCCGCGTCGTGCGACCTGATTAAACTTTCGACCGGATGACGGAATCTGTGTGAGCAACCTGCGTCGGCGTCCCGTACAGAGCCGGACGACGTAGCTGCAGCCGCTGGCGACGGTTCCGCCAATGACGCCAACGGTGAACGCGAAGGTTCCCTGCGCGACGGTACCACCAACTACCGTGAAGCCTTGGCCAACTCTCGCAACTCCATATTCGAATCCAGATTGCGACTGCTCTGCTTGTCGTTCCAAAACCTCAATGGCGGTTCTCGATGCCTCACCAATCCCAATCGGGACAATCTCGATCTGGCCAACCATCGCCGTCGTTGTCATGAAGACGATGTTCCCTTCCGAGCAGGGATTGATCGCGTTCAACGGGTTGCGCTCGATGTCACGTCGCCCTGCTTCAAGAAGGCGGTATGTGACTGTTCCCCCCAACCAGCTTGGAGGCTGTCGCCTCCCTTGCCCTGGTCCTGCTGAAGGTGCCGGCGGATTCGGATCAAACGGGACGATGATGCCGTCGTCATTCAGCCAGACCGGCGGCATTGGTGGAATGA
>CALJUK010000717.1 GCA_937975745.1 uncultured Planctomycetaceae bacterium
AATACCGCAAGGCAATGCGGATCCCGTTATCTCGCCAGCGTCGCGAATTCTGATCGGGAATTGCCGCAGCTACTCGCCGATGCCTTCCGACTTCCAGCCATTCTGCCCGATCAACGGGACGAATCGGCAGTGACAGACGCTCTGCTCGTAGCGGCCATCGCGCGTCTTGGTGACGACCAGCAGGTCCTGTGAAAAGCGGTCACCGACCGGAATGACCAGTCGGCCCCCTTCGGCCAGTTGGTCGTAGAGCGGCTCCGGGACACGCGGAGCGGCGGCTGTCACGATGATGCCCTGATAAGGGGCGCCCGCGGGCCAGCCCAGCGTTCCGTCACCCACATGAAACTCGACGTTGTCGATGCCGAGTTCCCTCAGCAGGGTTTCGGCCGGATGGGCCAGTTCGCTGACACGTTCGATCGTCACGACGCGACTGGCAAGCCGCGCAAGAATGGCCGCCTGGTAACCGCTCCCCGTGCCGATCTCCAGAACGGTTTCGTTCCCGGTCAGTCCGAGCTGTTCGGTCATGAAGGCGACCATATAGGGCTGGCTGATCGTCTGGCCGCTGCCAATTCCGAGAGCTTCGTCGGCGTAGGCCCACCGCTGGCTTACTTCGGGGACAAACCGCTCGCGGGGAATCTGACCCATCGCGTCAAGGACCCGTGCGGCGGAGATTCCCGCCCGGCGCAGGTGTTCCACAAGGCGGAGACGTTCCTCGGAGAAGGAACTCATATTGTCTCCCAACGTGGCCCTTGACCACTTCCGTTGACGCAGGTTCTGACAACCCTGGGCGGACGGCAGAGTCACCGAGCCTCGCCAGCAGATCACTCGCGACTGCTGCCCGAAAACCGCATCAGGTAGTACAGCACAGTCAGCAGCGTCTGCAGTGTGGCGGCGACATAGGTCCAGCCGGCTGCATTCAGGACGTTTCGGACAGCGATCGCCCCCTGTTGATCCACGATTCCTAATTCATCGAGGACCCGCTTGGCCCGGTTGCTGGCGTCAAACTCCACGGGGAGATTGATTAATTGGAAGACCAGCACGCCGGCGTAAGCCAGGATACCGATCAGAATCAACTGCGGACTCGAAAAGATCAGACCGACGATCAGCAGAACGACAAAAGCAGTCGGCCCGAATTGAGCGGCCGGCACGGCCGCGTTGCGGAGGACCAGCGGCATGTACGACTCGGCATGCTGCAGTGCGTGACCGACTTCGTGTGCGGCAATGCCGACCGACGTCGCTGACTTGCCGTAATACACATCCTGACTGAGTCGCAGTGTCTTCGACCGCGGATCGTAATGGTCCGACAGCGTTCCGCCGGTCACCTCGATTTCGACGTCATTAACGCCAGCCCGATCGAGAATGTGCTGGGCGGCGGCGGCGCCGCTGAGAGGCGTGGGAATCTGCATTCCGGCGGCATAGGACGACCGGACCCGCATCTGGGCCCACATCATCAGCAGGATGGCCGGGGCGGTGAAGATCAGCAATTCGAAATTGAAGAAGTACATCTCGTGTTCCATATGCGAAGGGGAAGGAATTCGGTTGGCAGATCTGGTGGTCAAGTCAGTCCGGAATCACCACCAGCCCTGGTATTATACGTCCGACACGCCGTTTGAGAACGGAACTCCATTGTGAATGGATCTCCAAAATGTCATTCTGAATGCGGATTGAAGGCGGTCGGAATATTCACCAGCCAAGACAACGGAAGCAGGGGACGAGCATGCGGTTGTGTCGATTTCGCTACCAGGGACAGGCGCAGGTGGGATTCTACCAGGACGAGACAGTTGTTCCACTGACGTTGGCCGGCGAGATCGTGGGAGTGGGTGTCCCTCAAGGCGACTCGTTGATCGATCTGCTTCCTGGCGGAGAAAGTCGGCCCGCTGCCCTCGCTGTTCAGCAACGCATTCAGTCACTGATGGACGAAGAACGGCAGGAGTTCACGCTGCCGATCGAAGACGTGGAACTGCTGGTTCCGATCGCTGCCCCGTCCAAGCTGCTGTTGCTGGCTGGAAACTACCCCAAGCATGTCGAAGAACGGGGTGGAATTGCCGAAGAGCGGGCTCGCACGTTCCCGTACGTCTTTATGAAGCCACCGAGTACGACACTGACGGATCCTGGCAAACCGGTCCGCATTCCGAAGTGCTCACCCGACCAGATCGACTGGGAGTTGGAACTGGGCGTCATCATCAGCCGTCGTTGTCACGCCGTCAGCGAAGCCAACGCACTCGACTATGTCGCCGGCTATACTGTCGTCAACGACATCTCGGATCGGGCATTTCGACCGAGTCCCGAGCGGACGACTCGCGACCGGGACAAATTCTTCGACTGGCTGCACGGGAAATGGCACGACACGTTTTGTCCGATGGGGCCGGCCGTCTTGCCCGCGGACGAGGTCTCGGATCCGCAAACCTTCGACATGCGGCTGTCTGTCAACGGCGAGGTGCAACAGGCGGGGACGACCGGTGACATGGTCTTCCCCGTGGCGGCCATCATCGAGTTTATCTCGTCATTCGTCACGCTGGAGCCGGGCGATATCATTTCGACAGGAACACCGGCCGGCGTGGGCGCCGCCAAAAACAAATTTCTCCGTCCGGGTGACGTCATGCTTGCTCAGATAGAGGGAATCGGCACTCTCCGCAGCCCCGTAGAATGATTTCCAGGCAACAGAATTTGAGGGAAGCCAATGAAGATCGCGACGTTCCAAGGCCCACTGGTGTTTGGTGACCCTGAGGCGAACCTGCAGACGACGATTGCGTCACTCAAGCGGGCAGGTGAGCAGGGGGTCGAGATTCTCTGCATGCCCGAGACCTATCTGCATGGCTACTTCCGCAGCGAGCAGGAAGCCCGCGCCAACTCGGTCGACTTAAACGGCGAGTACTTCCACTCGGTCCTCGAACGGGTGAAGGATTTCCCCACCACGTTGATCCTTGGTTTGAACGAGCTTCGTGATGGTAAACTGTTCAACACGATGGTCGTCATCCGCGAAGGGAAACTGCTCGGCCGATATTCGAAGAACTACCTCGTCTTCAACTATTTCAACCGGGGGGGAGAGTTCCCGGTGTTCGAACAGCGGGGCATCCCGTTTGGTGTCGTCATCTGTGCCGACACGTCGTACATCGAACCGGCGCGGATTTTGGCAATGAAAGGCGCGCAGATCATCTTCACGCCGCACTTCAACTACATCAACTACCAAAATGTCGAAGATCATACGTGGCGCGTCCGGCAGCATCAGGTCGCGATTGCGATCGACAATGACGTCTACGTGGCGCGGGCCAACGTTGTTGTCCCCGAGTCACAGGGGTCAAAGATCTTCGGCAGTGCGGGTGTCGGTGTGGGTGATGCCGTCATCCTGAACCGTCGTGGCCGTGTCTTGGCCGAAGCAGGCCTTCACACACACACGTTACTGACGGTCGACATCCCCGATGACGATTTGAAACCGAAGCGGTCTCGTCCCTGGCAGCGGTGCAGCCCGGAGATGGCGACCGCAATGTACGAGCAGTATCAGGAGATGTTCGGCAAGCACGCCAACATCGATGACCGATCCGCGAACGAACGGTTCAACGGCTTGGGTTGATCGGTCTCCCTAACGGCTGGCGTCCCGCACTTGTTGCAGGCGGGCGCGGAATTCTGTCAGCGTCGCCTGGTGTTGGGTGTCATCAGCCAGGTTATGAAACTCGCGCGGGTCCGCGTCGTGATCGTACAGTTCCTCGCCCACCTCTCCCCAGCGATTGTAACGCCAGCGCGGTGTACGCAATGACTCACCGTCACGATAGGTGACGGTGTAGGCGTGCGGCTTCGACCAGTCTCGGCGGCGAGGATTCTCGAGCAACGGCCGCAGGCTCGTTCCCTGCAGGATTTCGGGCTGGTCCGCGGCGAGACCTGTCAGGTCGGCGAGCGTCGGATACAGATCGATTAACTCAACAATCCCGTCAGTGGCCTGACCGGCCGATGGTTCGAATCCGGGGGCCGAGATGATCAGCGGCACGCGGGTCGCATCTTCAAACAGGCTCAGCTTCTGCCAGCAGAAGTGTTCCCCCAGGTTGTACCCATGGTCGGAGATGAAGACCACGATGGTCTCGTCACGCAGATTCAGCCGATCGAGTGCCTGTAACAGTCGTCCGACCTGTTCATCCATGAAGCTGACGCTGGCGTAGTAACCGCTGATCGACTGCTTTTGCTGCAACTCGTTCATCCCGTAGCGGCCCATGTTCTCCATTCCGCGGGCCGGCTCTGGAACGTCCGCGAGGTCGTTCGCCGGATTCTCTGGCAGAGTCATCTGCTCTGCTGGATACGTCTGGAACAGACGTTCGGGGGCCACCAGTGGGACATGGGGCCGGACGAAACCGACCGCGAGGAAGAAGGGCTGCTCGGGAGCCGACTTGGACCGGTTCTCGAGGATGGCAATGGCCTGCGTGGCCGACATGTGATCGGTTTGTGTGGCTTCGTGTTCGTTCGGCACGATGACGCGGGCAAAGTTTGAGCCGAAGTGTTTGCGAATGGGACTCAGCAGTTCCAGTTTCCCGGGACTGAATGTTTCGGGAGCCATGATGTCAAACGCACGGTCCCAGGATTCGGGCTCATCGCCACCCGGTTCGCCGACTTCGATTCCACCGGGAATTCCCATGTGGTAAATCTTGGAGACCCGAGCCGAGTAGTAACCATGCTGTCTGAAAAAGCGGCCGATACTGGGGTGTTCGTCCAGTTCGGGATTCGTGACACGATAGCTTCCGACGACCTTCGTGTTACCCAGCATTCGGGTGCGGTTGGGGTAGAGCCCACTCATGAGGGAAGCCCGTGACGGACCACAGACCGGGTACTGACAGTAGGCCCGATCGAAGCGAACACCTTCTCCCGCGAGTCGGTCGAGATGAGGAGTCTGGACAACGGAATTGCCGTAGCATCCCAGACTCGTGGTGAGATCGTCGGAAATGATCAGCAACACGTTCGGCCGCTCTGCTGCCGAACAGACCGCTGTGCACCAGAAGACCGGTCCGACCAGGAGGATGGCAGCGAACGCGAGAAAGCTCACGCGGGGGGTTCGCCGGGGACCACCGACTTTGTGCGGCGTACTCATCAGTATACGGGCTTTAAGTTGAAGTCG
>CALJUK010000718.1 GCA_937975745.1 uncultured Planctomycetaceae bacterium
CTGGCGGGTGTCCTCTGCGCGGCCCGCGCACCACAATAAGCCTCATCCGAACGGAATTGGCAGGATCGCAACGATGCCGGTTGCTTGTCTCGCTTCTTCCGGTCTGCCATCATCCCGGTCAGCCGGTCCTGCCAGCGTTTGACCAAATGCTGCTTCGGTCCGAAAACTGCCGGATCGAGAGTTTTCGTCAGGGAATCGGCCGAAAAGCGACGGGATTATTCCGGCCGTCGGTTGCTTCCCGCCGACTAGACAAAGAATGCTTTGAAGAAAGATGCTTTCACATGCACGACTTTGCTGCCAAACACGCTGCCGGTCTAACGTACACCGAGTTCCTTGATCGGTACGCCACGCCGGAACAAAAACAGCGATGGAACGATTTTCACGCCAGCATCACTTTAACCAACGAGCAGCGGGAGTTGCTGGCGGGCTTCACACGGGTGATGAACGTCCTGGTGGTCGCGGGGACGTGGTGCGGTGACTGCGTGAATCAGTGTCCAATCTTCGAGCACTTTGCGGTATGCAGCCCGAATATTCGAGTCCGATATCTCGATCGAGATGACCACCCGGACACGGCCGAAGAACTGGCGGTCTGCGGCGGAAGTCGCGTTCCAGCCGTTGTTTTCATCAGCGAGGATGGCTATCCCTGCGGTCGTTATGGCGACAGGACACTGGCCAAGTACCGGTCAATGGCCGAGTCGGAGGAAGGGCTCGCCTGTTCGACCGGAATTGCCAACGCCGACACGCCACTGGAAAATCGAGTGATCGCCGACTGGCTCGGTGAGTTCGAGCGAAATCAGTTGAAGCTGCGGTGGGCGGGCCGCTTGCGACAACGGCACGGGGCTTGACCGCACCGCAGAACGGCATACGACAAGATCGCCTTCCCGCAAGAACGAGGCCAAGCCCGCCTCGCAGAGTTGTGTCCCCCTCGCTACGATGCGGCCATGAATGCAGCCGTTGCCGATCTTCTGGTTCTGGCCGTTATGACGGGGCTCTGTCTGCTGGTGGGTCTTCTCGCCGGCTGGCAGCCCCGGTCCCTTTCGACTCGGTCCGTCGACACACAGTCCGAGGACACTCTGCCTGACGCCGCCGAACCTGACACCGCGCAGACTCACGCAACTCTGCCTGGACAGGTTCTGCCCGTGGATCGAGCCATCGTTGTTGTGCTGCCTGCCGTGGGGGGAATCCTGATCGTGCTGGTCTGCTGGCTGTTGGCATCGGTCGACAACTTCGGTTCGACAGCCAACGCGTCCACCGAGACCATCACCGCGTGGACGGTTGACCCGTCGCAAGTTGCTTTGCGGGCGATTGGCCTGCCCGGTGTAATCCGCCGGGCCTTTATTGGCTGGAGGACCTGGCTGACCTGCCGGCTGGTTTCGAACATCGAAGAACAGACGGGCCGCTTCAAGGAGGAACCGGATTGCAGTCCTCACTCCTGACGACCACCGTGGCCAGCGTTGGAACCGTCCTTTGGCTGCTGGTCTCCGCCTGCCTGGTGCAGATGTTGCGCGTTGCCGCGCGGCAGCAGGGGACCCTGTCGTGGCTTCTTCAGAACAGACACTCGCTGCAGGAACTCTGGCAGGGCTTTCGCCGAACGGCCGTGCGGGCTGTCGATGAACTGTTCGAGCGGCGGGCGGGCGACTTCTTCAGTCCGCCGGGGCGCCATCAACTCCTGCGGCGTCTTGTTCGGGGGCCGCTGATTGGAACCTGG
>CALJUK010000719.1 GCA_937975745.1 uncultured Planctomycetaceae bacterium
GAAGATGCCGTCCGTGTCGCCCGTCTGGGACGCGAGATTCTTTCGGGTGTGGAGAACCCCGGTGCCGACTGGGTGAAGCTGGAAGTCCTCGGCGATACGCGGACTCTGCTGCCCGACCCGGTGGCCACTCTGGAAGCGACGCGCGAACTGGTGGCGGACGGTTTCCAGGTCCTCTGCTACACGACAGACGATCCGGTGACCGCCAAACGACTGAAGGAAGCCGGCGAGACGACGGTCATACCGGCCGGCAGTCGGATCGGCAGCGGGTACCTCAAGGAAAACGATCCCGACTATCCGGTGATTGTCGACGCGGGCGTTGGAACAGCCAGTGACGTGGCGATCGCGATGGAGTTGGGTGTCGATGGCGTCCTGCTGAATACGGGCATTGCGGGCGCCCAGGATCCGCTGGCAATGGCCGAAGCGATGAAGCTGGCCTGCGAAGCGGGCTGGCTGGCGGCGAGGGCGGGTCGCATTCCGAAGAAGCTGTACGCGACGGCGTCCAGCCCGGAAGTCGGTGTCGTCGCCGCCGTGAAGTAGCGATTTGTCGGCGGAGCGCGCTCTACCACTCGGTCGGAGCGCGCGTGCGCTGTCGCCTTCGGACAGCCCGCGTTCGTGTGGAGTGGCCGATCGTCGCCGCTACCAGGTTGCTGGCCAAAGGCCCTCATAAACTTCCACAGCGGGGCCCGTCATGAAGACTTCGTCGGTGTCGGCCCATTCGAGTGTCAAATCGCCTCCCGGCAGATGACAGAGGATCTTCCGCTCGGACTTGCCGGTCAGCACGCCCGCAACAGCCGCCGCACAGGCACCCGTTCCGCAGGCCAGCGTTTCGCCCGAGCCCCGCTCCCAGACACGCATGATGGTTTCCGTTGGCGAGACGATCTGGATGAACTCCGCATTGACGCGGTTGGGAAACGCCGGATGCCGTTCGATCTGCGGGCCGATCCCGTGCACCCATTGGTCGGAAAGTTCGTCGACGAACGTGATGCAATGGGGATTGCCCATCGAGACGCATGTGACCTGGAGCGTCTGGTCTCCCACAGTCAGGTCGGCCAACACGGGGGGGTCGCCTGCGAGTGTCGTGGGAATGCGAGCCGATTCCAAAATCGGGCGGCCCATGTTCACACGGACCTGCTGGACCTTGCCATTCTCCGGAAAGACCTGCAGCGTGAGGACGCCGTTCCCGGTTTCAATCCGCAGTTCCTCTTTGCGGGCCAGGCCGTGGTCATAGACGTACTTGGCCACACAGCGAATTCCATTGCCACACATCTCGGATTCACTTCCGTCGGCATTGAACATCCGCATGCGTGCGTCGCCGATTTCCGACGGGCCGATCAAAATGAGCCCGTCGCTGCCGATTCCGCAGTGGCGATCGCTGACGGCCTGGGCCAGTGCAGGGATGTCGGCGGGAAGGCGTTCCTCGAAGGCATTGACATAGACATAGTCGTTGCCCGCTCCGTGCATCTTGGTGAACTTCACGCGACGTTTTCCTGCTCAATGAGTGTGAAGAGAAGAGATCAACTGACCGAATGCGCCAAACAGACTTGGAAAGACCGGATTGAAAAGGGCAGTTACTTGTTTTCTGGCAGGCCACGAAACAGTCGCCGCCGCATCACGTTGTCGCTGGGTGTGAACTCCTCGCCGTCATCGGGTGCCGCCGACAGTGTTCGGGCGAAGATGGCAAACTTGGCGTCGGTATCGTCCGCGTAATGGACGAGCAACGCTTCGGGTGTATGAGGGGCGACGGGCGAACCCCATTCCGGCAGGTTCTGATGCGCGACGATGATATGCTCCAGCCGAAGAAGAGTCTCGGGGTCGAGGCCGTCGATCTGTTGCGCAGTTTCTCGGACGATATCGCGTCCCATCAGGATGTGTCCGATGAGTCGTCCTTCGGCCGTGTATCGGCCTCCCTGCGGCTGGAACTCCAACTCGCGGAGCTTCCCGATGTCGTGGAGAATCGCGCCGGCCGTGACGAGTGATTTCGACAGATTGATCTCGGGATAGTAGGCGGTGTATTTGTCGGCAAAGAAGACGGCAGTCCGTGTGGCCGAGAGGACATGCTCGATATAGCCGCCGGCAAAAGCGTGGTGGTTTCGCGTGGCCGCCGGTATGACCTTCAGCGTCTCGGCATTGTCTTCGAGAATTTTCAGTGTCAGACGGCGGAGCGGTTCGTCGGAAATTTGTGTCCGGGCGATTTCGCAGAGTTCGGCCAGTTGTTCTTCGGGTTCAAAGCGGCTTCGCTCGATGAACGCCAGCGGATCAAAGCCGTCGGCCTTATCGCTGTCGACAACCTCCCGGATGCGATCCAGATCGACCTGCGGTCCGTACTGCGTTTCGGTGTAGCGGCAGCGAATTTTGTAGAAGTGGCCGACTTCCCAGGCCTGCTCGCAATCGTGGAACCAGGGGGTGTCGCTCCAGATCATTGCGGTGGCGGTCCGGCTCCCCCCGCGAAAGCCGACCCGAAAATAGGGCTTTCCGTCACGTGTCTTGCTCCGCTCCCGGCTGACCAGCAGTACGAATGCGTCGCCCGATTGGCCCGATTCGAAGTCGCATAGCGAGACAATTTCCGGAGTCGCATTCATCGTCGTCTCTCCCGTCTCGGTGACGTCCCACAATTTCCTGGCCGATATCAACTTATGTATACCATAGCAGGGGCCAATGCCAAATGTCCGAGTCGCCCATCCTGGCACAAACTGGACAAAGTCGTCGTGTCGTGTGGACCATTGGGGACGGGGCAGTGGAAACCGTACTGAACCGTTCTGAGAAGACGACTACTCCCCCAACGGCCCGGCTGCTATAATTCAATCGTACGGGTCAGTCTGCAAGGCTTACGGACGGAAGTCCCTCTGGACGTTCCCTCGCAGTAAGCTGCGGTGCCCCCTGACACATCGAGACATTCGCCGGCCTTGGGGTTCGCCCAGAACGTTGTTCTGGAGGACACCACTTCGGGATGAGCAGTGGTTGGCGAAGCAATTCTAATCAGATTCGAACAGACAGTCGAACAGGAGACCAAGCGGAAATGTCCATCACCTTGACGGAAAAGGCCGCCTCTGAGATTCAGCGCGTCATCAGCGAGCAGAGTATGCCCGCCGGGACGCTGCTACGGGTCGGAGTGGCCGGCGGCGGTTGCAGCGGTTTCCAGTACAGCCTGGGCTTCGACAGTCAAGTTGACCCAGCCAAGGACCATGTGTCCGAACAGCATGGGATCCAGGTGGCCGTCGACAAGAAGAGTTCCCTGTACCTTGATGGGACGACAGTCGACTTTTATGACGGGTTGGAGAAACGTGGCTTCACGTTCAACAACCCCAACGCTGTGAAGAGTTGCGGTTGCGGCAGTAGCTTCTCCGCCTAGTGCCTTGTCAGGCTTCAAATTGAGGGTTGAAGAATTTGGCCCGCGG
>CALJUK010000720.1 GCA_937975745.1 uncultured Planctomycetaceae bacterium
TCGGCAGCGCGTCGACCCAGTCCTTCAGCTCGCCATAGGCCGCGGCATTGGCATCGTTCTGGAGAATTGTCGGACGGCCGAAGTGCTTTGCCACCCGCTCCCGGATCGGGACATTCACCCACCCCGGCAGATTGGGTGGATCGAGGAGCATTCCGGCCGGGATATCCATGGTTCCGGGAGTTGCCAGACCAATCACAGGCAGGTCGTCAGGGGTGAGGCCGGCCTCCGATAAGGCCGTTTCCGCGGCGTGAAAGATGTTCTTGAGGCCGGTTTCGGGGCCTTCGGCAGCCTGTGTCGGCACGCTCACACGCGAGACCTGCGTGCCGTCGGCTGCCACCACACCCGCTTTAACGTTTGTTCCCCCGAGGTCAATTCCCAGGAAGTGCCCCTTCAGATCCGTCTCGCTTGCCATCAGAAAGTCACACCCGTTTCCCGCGTCCCAGCAGTCTCGTTATCCAAGATGCCGCACTCAATTCCAACCTTGTAGTCGAGTATAGCTATCGATCGGGGTGTCTCGCAATCTGCAGAGTCTGTGCGTGACGCGAGTGTAAAATGTCCACGCAGAGACTGGCGGGAGAGCAGGGGGACTGACGCGAGACCGGGAAATGATGACAGTCGGGCCGGGGCGACTTGGGGAGTCCTTTCGGGTGGTCCGACGCGGGCGTCAGTCCCCGCCACCGCAGACCAAGTTGACAGCTGTCTGCAGCAAACGACTCTCGTGGCGGTTGTGAGCCTGCAACGCGAAAATCCAATCTCGCAGCCCAGTTCGCACGTCGTCGGTCAATTCTTCGGCCGGGCAGCCACGGGTCAATTCCTGGTGGAGCGTCTGCAGTTGATGGAACAACGCCGCATGTTCGCTGCGCAGCGATTCCACCTGGGGAGCCCAGTTCGGATACTCCTCCAGAACCTCCGAGAGATAGCCTCCCTGTTCTTCCAGTTCGAACTCACGGGGAAGCGTCTGCAACAGGGCGGCCAGAACTTCGGTCAACCACCGCCTCGTCTCGTCATCCAACGGCTCTTCCAGAACATCTCGCAGATCGCCCAGCAAGAGGTACTCGAGCGTTTCGTAGTGTGCGAGGTCGCGACGTGGCTTGCGTTGCGGAATTCTTTGATCCATGACAGGACTCCTCTCGACTGGCTTGGTCGATCAACCGGCAGACGCGTTCCTTCAATCCGGAAATCGATTTGGGCTGCTTCCCGTATGGGATCACCGGCCGCAACGAATTCCAGGCCGTAACGAAATCCAGACAGCAAGTGTCGTCGCTGCCGCTTTGATCGACGGCACATCGTTATCGATGCGATGGACTTGCCCGATTGAAACTCGTGATTGACTCCGCGCAAGAAGCGGACCAACTGGTGCATATCACCAGCGTCAAGTGTGCGAACAAAGGTGCAACGTCATTGAAACAGACTGGCCGGTGACGGGAGTCGTCGCCAGAACGAATACCGAACAAGAGAGGGCCGCAACCGACCGGACGGGAAACGTCTCGATAGGAACTCAATGTGGGCGGTGCCTGTGGCGCTCTCCCAGCAGCGGCCGTAGGTACCATTGTGCGGAGAATTGTGTCTCCGGGCCGTTTGATGCCTGCAGCCGCTAGCCGTCGATATTACGTGTCCCTGAGGGCTTCGTCAAATAAATTTCGTCGAACACACGGTCATCGCATGTTCACAAGGATATGCTGGGTGTGCAAAACGCCTATGACGTCCGACTTTTTTTGCAATCAGGAGTCGGAACGAATAGACTCGGGAACTCTTGATAAGTTGCCATAGGCACCGCGGGCGGCCGCGGCAAATCTCACATATCTGGACCACTGCCGAAAACCTACCAATAGTCGTGCGGAAACCTACCACAAGACGTGCACTTTCGGCGGGAATGGCCTTTCTCGTTGACCGGGGAGAAATACTTTGAGCGGCCAGTCATCATCGCGACGCGACTTCCTGAAGCAGACCTCCTTACTGGCAGCGGCTGCGGGGACAATGCCTTATTGGTTCACCGGGACGCAATCCGCGGCTCACGCATTTAAGAGTGCGAACGATCGGCCCGTTGTCGGTTGCATTGGGACAGGGGACCGCTGGAGAGCGGTTGGACCCAATGCCATGAAGTTCGGCGACGTGGCTGCGGTCTGCGATGTCGACGCCAATCATATGGGCGCCGGTCGTGACAAAGTGAAGGAGATACAAGGAAAGCCGGGCGTCGATCGCCAGATCGACATGTACGAGGACTATCGCAAGATTCTGGATCGGGACGACATCGAAGTCGTGACAATTGTGACGCCCGACCACTGGCATTCGAAGATCGCCATCGAAGCAATGCTGGCCGGTAAAGATGTCTACTGCGAGAAGCCCTTGACGCTGACGATCGAGGAAGGCAAGCAGATCATCTCCGTGCTGGATAAGACGAATCGCGTGTTTCAGGTGGGAACGCAGCAGCGGAGCGAGATGGGTTCCCGCTTCCTGACCGCCATTGCCATGATTCGTGATGGTCGGATTGGCAAAATCAAGAACATCATCTGTGACATCGGTGGTGCCCCGACGAGCGACGCGCTTCCCGTCGTGGACGTTCCGCAGGGCTTGAACTGGGACATGTGGCTGGGACAGGCTCCGCTGGTCGATTATCGGTTTCGAGAAACGAGCGGGCGCCACGGAGAGTCGCGTTGCCATTACGAGTTTCGGTGGTGGTACGAGTACTCGGGCGGGAAGATGACCGACTGGGGAGCCCACCACGTGGACATCGCTTCCTGGGCTTTGGGTGAAGATGCTCCCGGTCGTGGACCGAAGACGATCGAGCCGATTTCTGCTGAACATCCTGTCCCGTTCCAGGATGGTTACCCAACTGAGGACGACCGATACAACACCGCCACCAAGTTCGACGTGCTGGTGACGTACCCCAGTGGCGTGACAATGCACATTGTCAGTCACTCCGCCGACGGCAATGGCCTGTTGTTCGAAGGGACGGAAGGCCGCTTCCACGTGAATCGCAGCCGCATGAAGGGCGCTCCGGTCGACGAGCTCGAAAGCAATCCGCTGCCCGAAGGTGCGGTCGAAGCGGTTTACGGCGGCAAGAAGCCGGGTGACCACATGGGCAACTTCTTCGAATGTGTCGTGTCGCGCGACCTGCCGATCAGCGACGTTTATTCGCATCACCGGGCGATGACAACCTGTCATCTGGCGAACATTTCGATACGACTGGGGAAGACATTGCAGTGGGACCCGACGACCGAGCAGATGGTCGGCGATCAGGCGGCCAATCAGTGGCAGTCACGCGAACAGCGTAAGGGTTACGAAATCAAGACGTCCTGATCGATGAATGGGGTGTGGTGTTTTGAACACTGTGCTTGAGGCTGCGTCTGGCTGGTGCGGATCCGCTTTTTCCGCATATTGTTACGAATTCATCATTGGGAATGTGTCATACTTCGATGATCTGTGGACGCTGCACCTCGCCGAAGTTTGTACTTGTCGATAGGCGTCTAACGGGTTTTCTTTTTCTACCTTACTGAGAGGTCAGGGTCATGCGGAGCCGATTTTGCCGTGGATTTACGTTGATCGAGTTGCTCGTGGTCATCGCGATCATCGCGATTCTGATTGCCCTGCTACTACCGGCCGTTCAGCAGGCCCGTGAGGCGGCCCGTCGGACTCAGTGCAAAAACAATATGAAGCAACTCGGGCTGGCGTTGCACAATTATCACGATGTGTTCTCGAAGTTTCCGTATCGCATGGGAGGCACATCGGGTTGCGGTACATCGATGACCGAGGGGAACTGTGACCGCCTGAGTGGAATCGTGGGGCTGCTTCCTTACATCGATCAGGCGAATCTGTACAACGCGATTTCCGCCGGAAACGCGTCCGCAACACCCAATCCAATTGCCCCCGGTGGCCCGGCACCCAACATCGTGTGGGCTCCGTGGTCCACACAGGTTCCCGGGTTCGTCTGCCCGTCCGATAGTCATTCACCGTCGACCAACATCGGCAACCTGAGTTACGCCTTCTGCCTCGGTGACAGAATGGTTGCCAACAACTACGACAATCAGGAAATCCGTGGCCTGTTTGGCTGGCAGAAATGCATGGCCATCCGGGACTGCACGGACGGGACCAGCAACACGATTGCCATGAGCGAACGTCGCCGGGCGGACTTCACTTTGGGTGCCGGTGGTTCCGTTGCGGCGAATCATGGCATTCGAACCGGCCTGACAATGTCCACGCCTTTCCTGCCGGCGACATGTCTGGCAGTCGAGGTGAACGGAAGGTACGACGATCCGTCTCTGGTCCGAGGTGTGTTCGGCGTCCTCTGGCCCGATGGAGCGTCTGAGCGGTGTGGCTTCCATACCGTTCTTCCTCCCAACAGCCCATCCTGCAGCGAAGCGGTCACCGCTGGCGGGATTACGAACTCCAATGTCCTGTCCGCGAGCAGTCTGCATGCCGGTGGGGTACACGTCTTGATGGCGGACGGGTCGGCCCGCTTTGTGAGCGACAGCATTAATACCGGTAACCTGTCCGCTGCCGAACCTCTCACAATCAGCGCCGGCGCCAGTCCCTACGGCATCTGGGGGGCTCTGGGAACGCGGATCGGTGGCGAAGTTGTGGGCGAGTACTGATCTCGCCCGGTCGTGACAGCTCGGTCACTGACGCACAACGTACTGCGTGTGGTTCACCCCGCCTGCCGGCTCGACGCGGTAGGCGGGTTCCTGGGCGAATTCGTCTGCGACCTTGTCCCAGCGTTCGCGATCGGCCGGTCCCGCATGGCCCAGAAGTCGGTATCGCACGGTCAGCGGGGCCTCGCGGCGAAGTTCGAGCGGTCCGTTCATCGTCAGAGACGCCTCCATCCAGCCATCCTCGCGGACATGCCAACCGGCCGGAAAGCCGGGGTTTGAGGGGTGGTCGAAATACGTGATGCCGTTCGTGTCGAGGCTTGCCGATCGACCCTCGGCCACCGGTCCGCTGTAATCCATCCAGCGGGCTGGCTTCCCGAAGATATCCTTCTCTCCCTGGTCTCCTTCACTGCTGGTCAATCGGCCGCCGCCAAAGTATTCCGAGATGCTGGCCGCGACCCGGACAGCGAGCAGGCCGAAGTTGGTCTGACCCAATTCGAGCGTCGCGGAAGTCGACATCAACCGGGACTGCAGATCGAAGATCACCTCGGGGTAGGGTGAAGCGATCGTCTTCGTGGGCGCAGCCGGCCGGACCGCTGCGACGACTTCCTGCTCGAGCAAAGGCCGCGGGTCGTGGCCGTCGAACCAGCCGAGCCGGACAGCCATCACGGCTCGGTCGTCTCCATCCTGATACGCCATCCAGCCGAGCTGACGAATTCTGGCTTCGGTCTGATCGGACCAGAAGTCGATGCCAAGGACCTTCTGATGGGCGAACCAGATGGAGCGGTGATGATCGTGATTGGGGGCTCCGGGATGTCCAATTCGAGTCAATGGCTGGCCCGATGGACCGATCAGCGGATAGAAGAACGGCCGCGGGTATCGTCGGCCGAAATGCCACCGCGTGACTTCCTGGCCACCGATTGTGAAAGAGACCTGATCGTCGGGGAGTGGGACAACCCGGCAGTGGGGAAGAATTCGGGACATGAGCGATCTTCCAGGGCGAACGCATCGGCATGATTGCGGGGCGATCCGTGCATCATCCCCGGGAGGCAACCGACGTTCAACTGGTCGCCATTCAACCGGCCATTGGGAAGACCACGGCCAATACCAGCGTGGTTGTCAGGCTGACGGCCGAAAGGACGGCCAGCAGTGGTGTCCACGACTTGAGAGCTTCGATTTCGGTCAGGCCCCCCATCTTGGCGAAAATCCAGAAGCCACTGTCATTCATCCAGGAACCGAGTAGCGAACCGGCCCCGATGGCTGTCGCGAGGTAGACGGGGGGGAAACCCAGCGACTCGCTGGAAGCCCCCATGGCGGCCAGCATTCCCGAGGCGGTAATCATCGCCACCGTGCTTGAACCCTGGGCCACTTTCAGAAGTGTCGCGACGAGGTAACCAAGCAGTAGAAACACAAATCCGCCACTGGCTCCGTCGGCGCCGGAAAACAGATGTTGAATTGCCGGTCCAATTTCGGCCACCTTCAGCATAGCTCCGAAGGCACCACCGCCGGCTGTAATCAGAATAATCACGCCGCCACTCATCAGTGACGTTTCAATGACTTCACTCATTTCGGCCAATGATGGATGCCGTTGCCGATACAAGACGTACAGCGCGACTGCTGTCGAGAGGAGCAACGCCAGGTTGGGATTTCCGATGGCCTGGGTGTATTCGGCGATGTTGATCCATGGCGCACCGACTTGCTTGGCGAGTGTTTCAGCCACGGTATTGGCCGAGATGAGCAGCACGGGCAAAATCACTGGCATCAGTGCCAGCCAAAGCGGCGGAAGTTGCGAGTCTTCCAGTATCTCGGGTTCGGGGCCGGCTCCGATTTTTCGCATGGGAACAGGCATCGCCCGGTCGGCGACTGTGGCGAAAATGATTCCGGCCAAGGCCGCTGGAAGAGCGACGACCGCGCCGACGAGAATCATGACGCCGACGTCAATTCCCAGATTGTCGGCCATCAGCAGGGGGCCCGGCGTGGGCGGGACGAGTGTATGTGTGATGGCACCACCGGAAGCGATCGCGAGCAGATACATCAGATAATTGCGGCCGGTCCGCCGATGCAGTGACCGGGCCAATGGGACCAGCAGGTAAAAGACTGTGTCGAAAAAGACCGGAACGGCCAGGACAAAGCCGCTTCCCATGAGTGCAAAGCTGGCTCGCTTTTCTCCCAGTAGACCCAGGAAAGCCCGCACCACCCGATCGGCCGCGCCGCTGTCCATCATGCATTTGCCGATGACGGCCGCGAGTGCGATCACAATTCCAATGCCGCCAGCCGAGGCTCCGAAGGCTTCCGCGACCCGCTTGATCTTCTCGGAAGGTTCACCCGGAGCCAGGACGCTGACGATCATGGCTGCGGTGATCAACGCCAGAAACGCGTTGATCTTCAGGATGATGATCATCCCGATGACGGTTGCGATTCCGACAAACAGAATCACCAGGGGGAAGACCGTGTCGATGGGTTCGCCCGTCGCAAGCATAGAAGGCCCTTCGGTGCGCGGGTCAGCAGCGACGTGATGTCGCTTACCGGCCGTTCAAACTCGGGATCGGAAACTCGATTCATTCGGGTGAACGAGGATCGCATACCGGCCCGCTGACCGCAAGCACCTGTCCTCAATGGAACCGACCGAAGCCATCGCGGGTCGGTCTTACTCGGCAAGCTCGGATGCCGTCGTTGCGGCCAACAGTTCGTTCGTGAAGGCCTGCGAGACGTCGACGGTGTTGGCCCCCAGGACTTCGACTTCGTTAAGAACGTCGGCCAGTTCCTGCCAGCGCTGCTGTGTCATCCCCCCAAACGGGACGCCCGATTCGGCTTTCGGCGTACACAACGGTTTGAGGGCGGCGACTCCATAGGCCAGCGCGTCGATCGGCATCTCAGGGCGCCGCGGCTGGATGGAGGAGTTCGTCTGGTTCGGTCGCTGCAGCTAAGAACACCAACAGCGCCGTCGTGCCCCGCTGAA
>CALJUK010000721.1 GCA_937975745.1 uncultured Planctomycetaceae bacterium
TGGAAACCGAATAACCCACCCCGCCTCTTTTACAGAAGAACTGTTGCACTATCCACCATGCCGGCGGGGAGTCTCGCGAGATTCCATTGTTCCCCGAGTTGCGGCCGTTCCTGGAAGCCCTCTATTTCGCGGACGATGACCCCGAAGACAGGCCGGCTGCTAGCCGGGAGTATGTCATCTCGCGGTATCGGGACCGAAACGTGAATCTGCGATCCCAATTCCTGCGGATCATCGAACGGGCCGGCCTGACCCCCTGGCCGAAGCCGTTTCACAATCTCCGGGGCCAGCCGGCAAACAGAACTGGCAGCCGAGTTGCCCCTGCATGTTGTCTGCCGATGGCTCGGGAACTCGGCCCCCATCGCGGACAAGCACTACCTCCAAGTGACCGACGATCACTTCGCCAAGGCCTTGAGGACCGGTGAGAAAAGCGGCGCAGAATCCGGCGCACCAAGTGCGCCACTTTGCCAAAAAGCGGCGCAGTTTTCGGCGTAGCGGAGTGCCGCTGAGTTGGGCAGGGATTCGCAAAGAACGAAAAAAGCCCGGAAAAACCGGGCTTTCATGCCGCTTAGCTCGCAAGCATGCGATTACTTGCTAAGCAGCCAAGCACCCCCTAGGGGAGTCGAACCCCTGTCTCAGGACTGAGAATCCTGCATCCTGGGCCACTAGACGAAGGGGGCGTGCACTATATTCCAATACTTTTAGCCGAAGAACCACCCAAAGTCAACGAACCGAATGGCTGCCTCCCCAAAGTTCGCCTCGCACCCCACGGACCACAACTCGTTTTTCACACAACACTTAGAGCTAACCCCTTCCAACCGGAAGGGCAACAACCCTCGGCCGTTGTGAAACGCTGATGCGACGGTTTCGGGACAGCGACACTCACGGGTACTCGCCCCGCAGCAAAATCGTTGTCGGCGACACCTCAATGAGCCGTCGCCGTCGCCCCGTTCGGCCCAGCGTGGCGGAGCCCGCGTGTGACGTTCAGGCCCGGTGCTCGACGATCACGTTGGTCCGGATACCGCCGCGGGGAGTAAACGCCGCGTGGAGTTTCATCCACCGGGGAGACGTTGCCGCCACCAGGTCATTCAGAATGAGATTCGTGACGTCCTCGTAAAACGCGCCGTGGTTGCGGTATTGCTGCAGATACAGCTTGAGCGACTTCAACTCGAAGCAGACTCGGTCCGGAATATAGGTGATTGTCAACGTGCCGAAGTCCGGTTGCCCCGTCTTGGGACAGACAGACGTAAACTCGGGACAGACCGTTTCGATCGTGTAGTCGCGACCGGGATGCGGGTTTTCGAACGTTTCCAGCAGGCTGGCAGATATCTCGGACATCGAATCCTCGAAAGCATGGAGCCCTGTCCAGGGCGTTATGTCAGATGCCAATTCAGAGCGGACCGCACAGGCTGCTGAGGATTTCGTGCTGCTTGCGTGGGCCCCATTGGCGACATCGCTCGATGGGCGAACCACTGGCGGCCGGCGAGACTCCCCGAACCGGGTCGGTTGGGTCAATTATAGCCACGACCGGGCGATTGCACACTGCAGGGAGTCCGTCGCAAGTCGGCGTCCGCTAGCGTTTCTGGCCTGGAACGCGACCGCACTACTGCTTGCCGGGCTGTACGACGACGACGGGCTCTTCCCGGTTCAGCGGGCGGGACATCTGATCGCTGGCGATGGCCAGGCGAACGCGGGTGTCACCGGCAGCGACGGCCTGAAAGACGACATCGAAAGTGAGCGTTTCGCCCGGTTCGATTCGGGCCACAGGCACAAACTGTGTGCGTCCCTCGCTTTCGCCGTCTTTCACCAGGCCCCGTGCCGACTTGAACTTCAGTTCGCCCAGCGTGTCGATCTCG
The DNA here is from genome assembly GCA_937975745.1 of uncultured Planctomycetaceae bacterium. Taxonomy (GTDB): domain Bacteria; phylum Planctomycetota; class Planctomycetia; order Planctomycetales; family Planctomycetaceae; genus CALJUK01. The sequence continues at coordinate 1,854 of CALJUK010000721.1, forward strand.
ACAGCGACATTGGTGGCGGCGGCACTTCCCTTGTTGGCCAGTTCCATTCGCAGAGAGACCTGGTCCCCCACAAGGACCGGGCCAGTGGGATCGGCGGCTTCGACATCCAGCAGGGCAAAGCCGACCGCCTCGACTTCGCTCCGAACTTCCGTCGCAACACCGTGATCGTCGACTCCACGGACCAACGACGACTTTTGGCCAGCCAGACGGGGAACGAGTGTCGATCGGAAGGTCTTCGACTCCCGCGGCCCAAGAGGCGTTGCCCAGGTAATTGTCCGCTTGGCCGGGTCGTAAACTCCGTTGTCCGACGCCTCCACAAAATCGATTCCCGTGGGAACAACCTCAGTGATGACGGCGGTGCGGATGGAGACCTCTGTTGTATTTGTAACGGTGTTCTCGCCGACGAAGTTGCGGCCGACGAATTGACGGTCCGGACCAGACCGTGTTAACGCCAAATCACTTCCGGCCACCTGAATGGCAACATCGCGGCTGATTTCGAGGCCACCGTCCGCTGTGGCAATCGCCCGGTCAACAGTCGATCCCGGAGCGACGGCTGTCAGAGACAACTGAATTTTCTGGGTCTGACCGGCGGTGAGCGTGCCGACTTCGTATTCCAAATCGTTGCCACCCGGATGGCTGAGTCCCTCCGGAATCAGGTTGCGAAGGAAGACGCCCGTCGCATCTCCGTTGCCTGTGTTCGACAGAACAAAGTCGATAACAATGGTCTCACCGACACGTGCCCGCTTCGGACTGCCGACCTGCAGGCTGAGTTTCGGAACGGTAATAAGTGTTTCGGACGCGACTTCGGAGACAAAGTTGACGGTGGCAACACTACCGATCGAGCCTTCCTCGGTCGGGATGACACGCACAGAGATGGTCTTTTCTTCGCCGGGCTCAACAGTTCCCAGACGCCAGATCAGTTTACGATCGATCATTTCCGACCGGGGAATCGTTCCCGTCAACCGCGATCCTTTGGGAATCCGGTCTTCCACCGTCACCTGTCCGGCCGGACTTTGACCGATATTCTTGATCACGACTGAGTAAACCATCGGTTGCCCGAGAACCGCATTCGGCGGGGCGACTTTCTCGATGGTCAATTGGGGCTGTTGAGGACCGCGCGGTGCCTATTCTGTCACCGTTGCAT
>CALJUK010000722.1 GCA_937975745.1 uncultured Planctomycetaceae bacterium
TCCGGAATTTGTTCGTCGTCGGGTGATTTGGCTCCCTGGTTAATCCAATCTTTCAACAGAGTGATCTGATCGGCAGTAAGGGCCTCCCCTTCCGCTGTGGGCGGCATCCGAAGGGTTTCATCGGTTTCGGTGACACGTTCCAGCAGAAGACTGGCTGCACTATTTCCTGGTTCGACAGCGGGACCACTTTCGCCGCCCTTCCGGATGAGTTGACCCGCGTCAAGTCGCAAGCCGGCCTGCTGGCGCAGCGCACCGTGGCAGGCACCGCATTTGTGCAGCAGCAACGGTTTGATGTCCCGCTGATAATCGACTTCGGCAGCAGTCGCTGGAACAACAACTAGCAGCCAAACTGCCGCAGGGAACAACCGCATGTGAATGCTCCGCAGTTGAAGACGGAATGACCACATCGCGATTGCCCGCGAGCGTCGTCAAACAACAGATTGACGTGACTGATGCCGAACCGAAGGTCAGCCACAAAAGCGAGCCTATTTTAGCATGAGTGTCCATTCGGTGTGGGCTGCAGATTTCGATTTTTTCGCACTTTGCGTGGCTTTCTGCCGGTCGTGCGAGGTGCGGTGCCGAATCGAATTGGCAGACGACGTGCTGCTGGCTGGATTGTGGGGCAAACGATCTGTCCGATGGCGTTGCGGAAATCGGCCTTGGATCGGGTTCACGCAACGCACGATCGCCCGATGACACCTCGGTTTGCACTGTTCCCGGCGTTTGTGTTGGTCGTCCTGCCGCTTCGCGGTCGACAGCCGACTTCAGGCGATAAGTGCCGCTTCGATCGTCAGTCCCGGTCCGAATGCCAAGAGAACGCAGGGACCTTTCGAATTCTCGCGCAGAAGTCGCTCCAGAATGAAGGCGATCGTGGGTGAAGACATATTCCCATAGTCAGCCAGAACGCTCTGAGATGGGCGGAGCAGTGCACGATCAAATCCGACGGAATCAGCCACGGCCGTAAGAATCCGCGGTCCACCGGGATGAATGGCCCAGGTCTCGATCTCTCCCGACTGTAAACCGCAGTCTGCCAGCCATTTGCTTAACCATTGCTTTAGATGTGACCGGATGATGTCAGGGACACGCGGCGAGAGTGTCATTTCGAAGCCGTGGTCACCGATCCGCCAACTCATCATGTCGGCCGTGTCGGGCAGGACGTAAGACCGCTGTGAACACAGGTGTCCCAAGGCGGAGGTTCCCTCGGCTTGACGGACAATGAGCGCGGCGGCCCCGTCGGCAAACAGGGCGTTGGCAACAATTTGTTGCGGCTCGCTGGTGTATTGCTGATGCAGACTGCAGAGTTCGACCGCGCACACAACGACGACGGCATTTGGATCGCTACGGGCAAACGCATTCGCCACGCGCAGTCCATTCAGCAATCCATGGCAGCCCATAAACCCGACGTGGGTCCGGACCACGTCCGGCACGAAGCCTGCCTTCGACATCAGGGCCAGATCGAATCCGGGTGCTGCAAATCCGGTACACGAAACGGTCACCAGATGCGTGACTTGTTCGGGTTGAACGTCGGCCGAGGCGAGGGCCCGTCGGCAGGAGGTTTCGGCAAGGACGGAGGCTTCCAGTTCATAACGACGCATTCGCTGAGCGGTTGTCGGACCGCGATGGTCGCTGGAGTCGGCTGGCGGATAGAAGGTCGGTGGAGTGTCATTCAGACCATCTAGAATGACGCAATGTCGGCGGCTGACCCCACTGCGGCGATAGAGCGCAGCGATCGTCTCCGGCTGGACGCCGTGGACTAAGCCGCCACAAATGGTTGCGGCCGCTTCTTGTGAAATCGAACCGGCTGGCAAAGCTGTTCCCAGGCCGACTAACCCAACGTGCGAGTCGACCAACGACGAGAGCTCGCTGTGAGGGGCGACCTGCCGATGGAAGTCAGGAGTCGTTCTCTTAAGCGTGGGAGATGCCGGAGGACCGTAAGCAGGCCCCCCGTCAACTGGGGCCGCCGGAGAATCCCGCTGAGTAGACGACACATCCATTGTTCTCGCAACACCTTTCCATTGAGGGATTGCTCCCACTCGACGGCAACATCTTCGTCCCAGAGGTGGGCGGCTCTTACCACCAAAGGCGCGACGAGGAACGCTGACAGTAAACCCCAGCCCATTCCTTCACCCGTAAACGGTTCCACGTAGCCGGCCGCATCACCGATTAGCAGAACACGTTCCGTTGCCACTCGCGAACTGGATCGTGTCAGTGCTGGTGTGCCATTCCAGCAGGCATGGGGAACCGCCTCTGGAACCGGAAAACCACAGTTCCGCAGCACGCTGCCGATCAGTTCCGCCGGTTCACTTGCCAACGCGAGTTGCCGCGCATCGACTGCAGCGGCCATGTTTAAACGGCCGTCCGCCAGTCGTGCGACACCGACGTAGCCGCTCGTATCGACGGCCATCGTCAGAGTTCCGGCGGGAAAGTTCGATGTCGTGTCGGCCACGACGGCCCCCATGCCGATCCGCGAGGCCGCAGCGACATGGCTACCAAATTCCGGCAGACGTCTTAAGCAGGACGATGCCAGGCCTGTGGCACAGACAACCAGCCGGGCTTGCGCAACGGCCGATTCGGATTTTCGTTTCAGCCGTACTTCTCGCAGTGACTCGCCTTGGGGCGTTGCATTCCGGCAAACGTCTCCGACGATTTCGGCCGTCGCCTCCGTGAGAAAGGTAGCCCCCGAAGTGATCGCCGCATTCGCCAATGCCTGATCGAATCGTGCGCGATCAACAACGACTGTTTCTGGGAGAGCCCAATTCGCGCTTCGTCGGCGACATGTGAGACGAATGGACTTCAACGGAACAGCTTCGATGTCGTGCAGCAGGGTCGTCAGGCCACATTCATCGAGTACGGCAAGTGCGGTTCGATTGAGGCAACCTCCACAGACTTTGTCGCGGGGAAAGGCCTTCGACTCGACCAGCAATACTGCCAGCCCCCGGTCTGCCAGCAGGTTCGCACAAAGACTTCCGGCCGGTCCGGCCCCAATGACAATGACGTCCCAGATTTTCTGCGAGTAGGCATCGAGTTGTTGCTTCTGGGGTTGGAAACCGATCATGGCCGCTCCCAAGTCAGGAGACATCGTTGCGGCCAATGCGGTTTGAACGAGGCTCCGGTCAGGCCAGCCTGTTCGGCGAGCGCACGAAGTTCTGCGATCGAAAATGCGGCCCGAACAGACATTGGTCCATCGGCATGGACGACCGGCGAGCGAGACAGCAGCCGGCATCCTCCCCATGCGAGCCAGTAACCCAGACGAGTCCTTCGCAAATCATCGACAACCACAAGCTGGTCACTTGCTTCGCGCATCCGTCGCAGGAGCGTCACGACATCTGCGGTTGGCAGATGGTGCAGAAACAATGTGGACAGGACAGCGTCGTACTTGCAGGGGATGGGATCCTGTAAGACGTCATGTTGGAGGAATGTGACCGACTTGAAGCCAAGGCGAGCGGCCCGCTCCGTCGCGTAGGCAACCGCCGTAGGGCTTTTGTCCCAGCCGTCGAGCGTCACAGAGGCGCCGGCATTCTGACAGCGGCGGACGAGGTCGAGGGCGACATCGCCCCCGCCACACGCGAGATCCAGGATCCTCAGCCGATTCAAACGTTCGGCCGGAATTCGGGCAGAAATGGCCGACCACAGGTAGTCCCCGATGCTGCTCCACCAGTTCAGCCGTCGCAGGCCTGACAACGCCCTTCGGTGCAGGCGTTCGTCAAGACCAGGCTGATCCATCAACTCGGCTTCAAGGACTCGCTGCGAAAATGCGCTCATGATTTCCTCAGCCGACGGATGCACATACACAATGTCACCGACAGCAGACACCATGGCAAGCGTCGCATGCAAACCACGCGTTTTGCGATCATGGCCCGCCGCCGCTGCCGGTACCATTCTACTTCGTAGCGGGTGCAGTAGATAGCACCGCAAGAATTAGCTGCAATTTGATGGACTCTTGCGAAGCCCAATGGGGAGAGATGGGGTCTTGTGCAGCCAGAATCCCATGCCAGCCCGGGAACCATCCCCGCGAAGCAACGTTGTGAGAGGACTGCGATCCACACCCGATGAATTGCGACGTTTTGACAGCACCTTACGGATTAGCGAATCCGCCGTGTGCCTCTGCCAGGGGATCTGCCGAGTTCGGTACACCTGGAAGCAGGATTGCAAGCGGCCGGTATTCGTAAGAAAATTCAGCTTCGCAACGGTTTACGACCGCCAGGACTTCGAATGATGCCGGTTGGTGAAACGATCTGACGAGTGAGCCGATAAAGGAACAGTGATGAACCGTCCAAAAGCTACGGAATTCGACCAGGAATTGCTTGATTTGTATGACGATTATGCGCACGGCCGAATTGATCGGCGGGACTTTTTGCAGGGGGCGACTCGGTTTGCAGCAGCCGGTCTGACTGCCGAAGCATTGCTCGCCAGCCTGACGCCGAATTACGCCTGGGCTCAGCAGGTTCCTCAGGACGATGCCCGCTTGAAGACTGAGTCCATCGAATACCAGTCTCCCAAGGGGGGCGGCACGATGCGGGGCTATCTCGCGCGGCCCGCCGATGCACAAGGGAAGTTGCCTGCTGTCCTGGTCATTCACGAAAATCGAGGCCTGAATCCCTACATTGAAGATGTTGTCCGCCGGTTGGGTGTCGCCGGATTTCTGGCTTTCGGCCCGGACGCGTTGACGCCGTTGGGAGGATACCCCGGCAACGATGATGAAGGTCGCGAGATGCAGCAGAAGCGGAAGGTTGAAGAGATGACAGAAGACTTCATCGCTGCTGCTCGCATGTTGAAGAAGCATTCCCTGTCGACCGGCAAGGTGGGGGCGGTCGGCTTCTGTTTTGGTGGTGGTATGGTCAACACTCTGGCTGTCCGGATCCCCGAGGTAATTGATGCCGGCGTCCCGTTCTACGGGCGACAGCCAGCGGCTGAGGACGTCGCCAGGATCGACGCGCCCCTGCTGCTGCACTATGCGGGACTCGACAGCCGAATCAACGCCGGTTGGCCCGCCTACGAAAAGGCTCTCAAGGCGCACAACATCGACTACACCGCTTACACGTACGAAGGCGTGAATCACGGCTTTCACAACGACACGACGCCACGCTATGACGAACAGGCCGCCCAGGTGGGCTGCAAACGGACGATCGACTTCTTCCCAGCGAAGTGTGCGGGACTGAGTTGCTGCCGGTCGAATTCGCCGCACAG
>CALJUK010000723.1 GCA_937975745.1 uncultured Planctomycetaceae bacterium
CGAAATCAACGTCATTCTCCTTGCACCAATCCTTGAGCCTGTCAGGCCGCGAGAACACGCGGATTCCTTCTCCGTTCTTGAACCGGTACCGGGCTTCTTTCTGGATGATCTTCGCCTCGTCTTTATCCAGATCGGTTTCCGTGATCACCGCTGCCGGCACCCACATCGTGTCGATCTTGATCCGATCATCATTCTGGTACTTTGTCGCGTGCCGAAGCCAGAAGAATTCCGTCGCTCGCTTGTAGTGGTCCTCGTCAAGGTGCGTAAACGCCACCACGTCAAAGTAGTCGCGATCAGCATCTTCCAGATCATCCCGCAATTCCTGCTCCAGGTCGCAGCGCTTGTCATCCTTGTCCTCCGGATCACGGGTGTTCGCATAATCGAACAGAATTTTCTTGCCGCATTCCAAGTCGATCCGGACGCAGTCAGCGTTCCCGAGTGGGAAAAAAGTCATCTTGTGCATTTCATACTCCGTCAATTCAATTGGACCAACTGGTCATCCTTTGTCTGTTGCGACCGAACTTCCGCTGCGTCCTAAACTTCAACTCTTGACATCGAACCATACAGTAGCATACACTTCGTATGGAGGTCAAGGTCACATGGATGAAAAACCACTGTCGCCTAAGGAAGTAGAGGCGATCCGCCACATACGCAACGCTCTCGTACATACCGGGCAGGCTCCTTCCGTCCGGCAGTTACAGAGATTGCTTGGCTACCGTTCTCCTCGATCTGCGGCGGATATCCTCGACCAACTGGCAGAACGGAACATCATCCGTCGCCAGCCAAACGGCAAGTTGCAATTGCTCGAAGGTCCGGACAGTGACAAGCAACATGCCCGTACCGTTGATGTCCCACTCGTCGGAAACGTGGCCTGTGGGACGCCCATTCTTGCCGACGAGAATATTGAGGCGAACCTGCCTGTTTCAATACGCTTGGCTCGACCGCCGCATCGCTACTTCATTCTCAGAGCAGTCGGCGATTCGATGGACGCCGCCGGCATCAATGACCGCGACCTCGTGTTGGTGAGGCAGCAGTCCGACGCAGAAAATGGCGACCGTGTCGTTGCATTGATTGACAATGAGGCCACCATAAAGTTATTTCGCCGCTCAAGCGATGCAGTGGTACTCGCGCCGAAATCTAGGAACAACAAACATCACCCGATTCTTCTGACCGAGGACTTCCTGATACAGGGCGTTGTGATTGCAACGGTACCGGTCAACGATGACGCAGATGATTGACGGCGGCCCGGTCAGAATCTCTGTTCGTGTCTGTCATCTACCTGCCGCCGAACCCCTGCTTCCCAGCCCCGGATTCCGGCCATGAAAAGTTCAATAGCCGTCTTGTCGCCCCGACTTCGCAAAGCCTTTGAATGACTCGTGTTAGGGTTGTTCAAAGGCTTTTTCGTGTATCCCTTTCGGGTGTTTGGCGGTTTGTATCCCCTGTCCCGGTGTACTGATGGTTTTTGGCTGGTTTTCGGGGGCTTCGGAATCCCGTCTTCCGGGGATACAACCGGCGTCTTGGGGGATACAAGACATGCAATCTTCGGGGATACAAGCCATCCGTCCGGGTGTGCCCCGAAGCCTCCAATAGGGGAAGGAAAGGGGGGCTTTAACGTGGACCACACAAGCCCCGGCAACCGTTCCGCAAGTCAACCGGAGAGAGATCGCCGGATAACCCGCATCAACCCCGCACTCGGCCTGAGGACCGTTCACTTCGTCGCCTCGTACTGGTGGCTTGCCGCTAGTCCCGCGATTGTCTTCGACTCACCCACGGCATCGTGTGGAATCAGCAGGTAACGCCACGGCTTCTCACTGACCTGCGAAGCGTGGCTGCACCACTTGGAAGCGGCTTCCGCCTTCGCCAAGACCGTGGCGTCGTTCACTTGATCCTTGGCCTTTGGTTCAGGCCCATGTTCGGTTGCGTGCTGTCGGCCCGTTCCTTGATGATTTCCGCTGCCGTCTTCCCAGTGATGGCCCAATGCAGTTTGTTCTGCACGGTCTGGAAGAATAGCTGCGTCTCGTCCGCCTCCGTGTCGTAGTCAATCGAGAGTTTGTACAGGTCTCGGATCTTCTGATAGAACCGCTTCTCACTGGCTCGGATGTCCCGGATCCGTTCGAGCAGTTCGTCGAAGTAGTCGGCTCCCAGATGCCGACCTTCCTTCAGTCGTTCGTCATCCATGACGAACCCTTTGACAAGAAGCTCTTCAAGCTGTGTCGTTGCCCAGCGGCGGAACTGCACGCCTCGACGTGATCGCACCCGGTAGCCGACCGCCAAAATCGCCTCCAAGCGGTAGTGATCGACCAGCCGGGAGACCTCTCGTTCCCCCTCGGTTTGAACTATCCGGAATTTCCGGATAGTTGCTTCCGGGGCGACCTCACTATCGTCGTAAATCCTTTGCAGATGTTCGTTTACCGTCTTGACGGAGACTTGGTACAGGTCGGCAATCAGTCGTTGCGTCAGCCAGACCGTTCCCTCGTGCAGTCGCAGTTGGATGCGGCTGTCGCCGTCCTCTGTCTGGTAGAACAGGAGTTCGCCGGGATCGTCTGCCCCATCTCCATCGGCACCGTGGTCGGGACCCGGGTGGTCATCTCGATCGGTGACTGACAGCCGGTCGAAGCGACACCTTGAGGAGCCCCGGGTTGCACGGTAGGCTCGGAGCATCAACCTGTCTCGATTCAGCTTGGATCCTGGCCGGGCGTATCGAGCGGATTGGCTGCGTGACTTCAAAAAGGAAAACCACGATGAATTGGCAGTGTCGTGCGGCGTGTGTCCTGCTTGTGATTTCGATGTCAGACTTGCAGGGCTCGCGGGTGTGTGCAGATCAAATGCAACCGGCCGCCCCGTTTGTGTTCGGATATGCTGACCAGTTGAGCTATCTGCCGGGTGAAGCGATCGCGTTCCATCTCTCGTGCAGTGGCGAGTCGGTGCAGTTGCAAATCGTCCGCCAGGGGGCAAAGCCAGAGACAGTCTTCGAGAAAGAGGGGATCGCGTGTGGCACGCATCCCATTCCGGACCGAGCATCGTCCGACGGTTGTCACTGGCCGGCCGCCTTTGCACTGACGATTCCGGACTCGTGGCGAACCGGTTGTTATGTGGCCCCACTCACGCACAAGGACGGCGATCAGCAGGTCCGCGGGGCAATCACATTTGTGGTGCGGTCTGCCAATCCCGGCAAGGAGAGCCGCATTCTGTTGCAACTCGCGACGAACACCTACAACGCCTACACAAATTGGGGCGGGCACAGTCTTTATTCTTATCACGATCGGGACGGACTGCAGGGACATCGTGTTTCGTTCAATCGGCCCCTGAACTCGCAGTTTGGCAACTGGGAGCTGCCGTTCGTTCGTTGGGCGGAAACAAACGGCTATGCGATCGACTATGCCGTCAATAGCGATCTGGAGTTCCATCCGGAGATCCTGAAGCATTATCGTCTGGTGCTCAGCGTTGGTCACGACGAATACTGGTCCTCACCAATGCGGGACAATCTCGAAAAATATATTGCAGACGGGGGCAATGTCGCGTTCTTCAGCGGGAACACCTGCTGCTGGCAGGTGCGCAGCGAAGACAGCGGGCGGGCTCTCACCTGCTGGAAGCAGTGGTACAACGTCGACCCATTGTATCGACAGGGAGATCAGCGGTTGCTGGCCACGCTGTGGAGTCACCATCTGGTGGGCCGTCCCGAGAACCAATTGACGGGAGTCGGCTTCTTGTGGGGAGGCTACCATCGCAGTCACGGCCAGTTCATGGACGGCCCCGCTGCGTTCCAGGTGCATCGTCCCGACCACTGGTTGTTCGAGGGGACTGGCCTCAAACGGGATGAGCAGTTTGGCGGAAAGGACACGATTGTCGGCTACGAGTGCGACGGTTGCGAAATGACCTGGAAGGACGGTCTACCGTTTCCAACGCACCGGGACGGCACGCCCGAGACATTCACGATTCTTGGCAGTTGTCCGGCGAAATGGGCTCCAGGAGACTGCTATTGGTACGACCAGTTTCCGAAAGACCGCATTGGCGCAGCCGTCTTGGGCATTTACACACGCGGCGGCACTGTTGTTACGGCCGGGACAACCGACTGGGCTCACGGATTAAAGGGTGGAGATCCGCACGTGGAACGAATCACACGCAACATTCTCGATCGGCTCTCTCGGACGGAATGAGTCTGGGATGAACTTCGGCCTGGCAGCCTCAGTGTTCGCTCCATCGCATCGGACACGGACATCACCATGAAACCGCTCCTCTTGCTAATTCCGTCAATCCTGTTGATCGCCCTGCCGGCCCACGGTGAGACACCTCGCGGAAGTGTGCCACCGATGCTCTCCGCGCAGGAGGCAGTCGCCAAGATTGAAGTGGCCGACGGATTCGAAGTCCGTCTTGTTGCGTCCGAACCGCTGGTGCAGGACCCGGTCGATTTCGACTGGGGACCGGACGGCAGGTTGTGGGTTGTGGAAATGCCCGACTACCCGCTGGGGATTGACGGGAAGGGGACACGCGGTGGGCGCGTCAAGGTCCTGACGGATACCGATGCGGACGGAGTCTACGATCAGGCGACGCTGTTCGCATCAGGGCTGAATACGCCGACCGGAATTTTGGTCTGGCGGGAAGGCGTTCTGGTCACGGCGGCGCCGGACGTGTTCTATCTGGAAGATACGACGGGAGACGGCCAGGCGGACGGGCGGGATGTCTTGTTGACCGGGTTTCGCGAAGGGAACCAGCAACACCGTGTCAACGGGCTACGCTGGGGACTGGACAACTGGGTTTACCTGGCGAACGGCGACAGCGGCGGGCGGATCGTCTCTCCGATGACCGGTCAGACTGTCGAAATTGGCGGTCGCGACCTGCGGCTTCGACCTGACACGGGCGAGTTGGAGACGCAATCCGGGCAGACACAATTCGGCCGCAACCGAGATGACTGGGGCAACTGGTTCGGATGTAATAATCCCAACCCAATCTTCCACTACGTCCTCGACGAGCACTATCTCCGCCGCAATCCCTCTGCTGTGGCTCCCGCTGCCCGGCGAGACATCCGGAGCGGCGACAATCTGGTATTTCCCATCGGTCCGATCATCAGCCATTGCGACACCAAGTATCGTAAGATTGGCGAAACGCCCCGCTTCACGTCGGCCTGCGGGACGATCATTTATCGGGATCAGTTGTTCGGCCCGGACTACGAGAATGTCAGCTTCACCA